>JAZOWJ010000136.1:0-5176 GCA_045659125.1 Acutalibacteraceae bacterium | reverse complement strand
ATGTTCAGAAATGGATGCCCATCGTTGCCGCTTCTCAGTCTGATAAGGGCAACGAAAAGGAAAGAGAATTCCTGCTTTCCTGGGTTGATGTTGTTGATTACGAATAAGAGATAAGGAGAAAAAGAAAATGAAAGTTACCGTTTGCATCGGCAGCTCCTGCCACATTAAGGGTTCCCGTCAGGTCGTAGAACAGCTGCAATATCTTATTGCTGAAAATAATCTCGGCGATAAGGTTGAGCTTGGCGGCACATTCTGCATGGGTAAATGTCAGCAGGGTGTCTGCGTAACAGTGGACAATGAATTCTATTCCGTTACTCCCGAATCAGTAGAAGAATTTTTTGAAAAGAATGTAAAAGGAAAGGTATAATATGCTGATACAGGTTTGTGTAGGCAGCTCCTGCCACTTGAAGGGTTCTCCCGAAATTGTGGAGCTTCTGCAGAAGGCCGTCAGTGATTATCATCTTGAAGACGAGGTCGCACTTGCCGGTAGTTTTTGTATCGGCAAGTGCAATCGCATTGGTGTGACCCTGCAGATCGATGATGATATTTACACCGGCGTAACAAAAGAAAGCTTCAAGGATTTCTTCGAGGAGAATGTGTTGAAAAAAATCCGCAGCGAAGGGAAGTAAAATAATATGCCCAACTGTTTGACTCTTAAAAAATCAAACTGTAAAAACTGTTACAAATGTATCCGCCATTGTCCCGTAAAGGCGATTCGTTTTTCAGGCAATCAGGCGCATATCATCGGAAACGAATGCATTCTTTGCGGACAATGCTTTGTGGTTTGTCCGCAGAATGCAAAAGAAATAGTGGATGAAACCGAAAAAGTAAAGGTTCTTCTTCAAACAGGCGAGCCTGTTGTTGTTTCCCTTGCACCGTCGTTTGTTGCAAACTATAAAGGTGCAGGTATCAATGCAATGCGAAATGCCCTCAAAAAACTGGGATTTTACGATGTTGAAGAAACGGCAATCGGTGCAACCATTGTTAAGAATGAATATGAAAGAATGATAGCAGAGGAAGAAAGAGATATCATCATTTCTTCCTGCTGTCATTCCGTTAATCTGCTGATTCAGAAGCATTATCCGTCTGCTCTTGAATATCTTGCTGATGTGGTGTCGCCGATGCAGGCGCATTGCAATGATATAAAGCAGCGTTATCCGAACGCAAAGACCGTTTTCATAGGACCGTGCGTTGCAAAAAAGGATGAGGCTGAGCATTACGAGGGCATCGTGGATGCGGTGCTGACCTTTGAAGAGCTTACCGAGTGGTTAAAGAGTGAAAATATTGATATTGAACCGGAAACTGATAACACCGTGTGCTCTCGTGCTCGGTTTTTCCCGACAACAGGCGGTGTGCTCAAAACGATGGCACAGGAAAATACCGGTTTTACATACCTGGCACTTGACGGAATTGAAAACTGCATTGCCGCACTCAAGGATATTGAAAGCGGAAAGATTCATAAATGCTTCATTGAAATGTCTGCTTGCGTAGGCAGCTGTATGGGCGGCCCCGTAATGGAAAAATATCACCATACCGAAACGGTGAAAGACTATATCACCATTGCGCAGTATGCAGGCACAAAGGATTTTGAAGTGTCTCAGCCCAAGGCCATTGCCCTCAAAAAGCATTTTGAATTCATTGAACAGCGTCTGGCAATGCCGTCTGAGCAGGAAATCAACAATGTTCTTCGTCAGATGGGCAAGTTCAAGCCTGCGCAAGAGCTCAACTGCGGCTCCTGCGGCTACAATACCTGTCGGGAAAAAGCAATTGCAATCATTCACGGCAAAGCTGAAATTTCCATGTGTCTGCCGTTCCTGAAGGACAAGGCGGAAAGCTTCTCTGATACGATCGTCAACAGCTCTCCCAACGGTCTGATCGTGCTCAATGATCAGCTTGAGGTGCAGCAGATCAACAGAGCAGCCATGGAGATTATGAATATTCGATATGCTTCCGATGTGCTCGGTTCTCAGGTGATCAGAATTCTCGATCCCACACCCTATATGAAAGTGCGTGATTCAGGCAGAGAAATTCGTAACGAGCGTGTTTTTTTTGCTGATTACAAACGCTATGTGGAACAGACAATCGTCTGTGACCGCGATTCAAGGCTGCTTGTCGGTATTCTGCGCGATGTGACAGACGAAGAGTGTGAACGCGAGAAAAAAGAAAGCATTGCAAAGCAGACTGTCGAGGTTGCTGACAGGGTTGTCGAAAAGCAAATGCGCATCGTGCAGGAAATTGCATCGCTGCTCGGTGAAACAGCCGCAGAAACCAAGATTGCTCTGTCAAAACTGAAGGAGTCAATAACCAATGAATGATTTATGTGCTGATATCGGATATAAGAGTATAAATCATTACGGTGAAGAGCTTTGCGGTGATCATGTTGATATTGTTGAGCCGAGTGATGAATCCACGGTTATTGTTTTATCGGACGGCCTCGGAAGCGGTGTAAAGGCGAGTATTCTTTCCACGCTTACATCCAAAATTATATCAACCATGCTTGCGGAAGGCTTGTCGCTTGAGGAATGTGTTGAAACAATTGCCGCAACCCTGCCGGTTTGTTCCGTCAGAGGTGTAGCTTATTCAACTTTTACAATTATTCACCTCAAAAACAATCAGACTGCGGAGCTCATTCAGTATGATAATCCGCATGCAATTATTATCCGTGATGAGAAAAACTGGGATTATCCGAAAACAGAAATGAATATCGGCGGCAAAAAAATATTCAAGTCTGTTATCAATTTGCAGGAAAATGATGTTTTTGTTGCCATGAGTGACGGATGTCCCCATGCCGGCATCGGTATGTCTTACAATTTCGGCTGGAAAAGGGACGACATCATTGATTTTATTGAAACCATTGTGCCGGCAGGCTACACAGCGAAAACGCTTTCCACCATGCTTGTGGATGAATGTGACAAGCTTTACGGTCACAAGCCGGGTGATGATGCAACCGCCTGCATTGTAAAAATCAGAAAAAGAGTTCCGATGAATATGTTGTTCGGACCGCCGTCCAACCGTGATGATGCCGACAGAATGATGTCCCTTTTCTTCGGAAAAGAAGGCAAGCACATTGTCTGCGGCGGTACGACTTCTTCAATTGCCGCAAAATTCCTCAAAAAGCCGCTGAAGCCGACCTTGCTGTTTGAACAGAGTGATGTTCCTCCGATTGCGGAGCTTGAAGGTGTGGATCTGGTAACGGAAGGTGTTATCACCGTCAACAGGGTAGTGGAATATGCCAATGATTACCTTGGTGAAAACAAGCATTATGGGCATTGGAGCTTTAAGCGTGACGGCGCTTCTTTAATTTGTCGCTTGCTTTTTGAAGAAGCAACTGATATAAATTTCTATGTAGGCAGAGCAATCAATCCTGCACATCAGAATCCCGATCTGCCGATCAATTTCAATATCAAGATGAATCTTGTTGAAGAGCTTTCAAAAGCGCTGAAAAAGATGGGGAAAAGGATCAAGGTCAGTTATTTTTAAGGAGTGTGTAAAATGAGAAAATTTGACACCAAGGTACAGTATCTTAAATATAAGGTTTTGCGTCAGGTCGCTCACGAGGCATGGAATGACACACTTCTTCAGAATCTGCTTGATATTCCGCAGAAAATCGTACCCGGCAAAACCTCAACGATGCGTTGCTGCGTTTATAAAGAAAGAGCCATTCTCGGTGAGCGTGTCAAGCTTGCCATGGGCGGCGACAAGGAAAATCCGAATGTGATTGAAGTCATTGATATTGCTTGTGATGAATGTCCGGCAGCAGGGTATGAAGTCACCGATTCCTGCCGCGGTTGTCTTGCACACAGATGTGAGGATGTCTGCAAGCGGGGTGCAATTTCCTTTGACCATAACCATGTTGCGCATATTGATAAATCAAAATGCGTTGAATGCGGCCAATGTGCCAAGGTTTGCCCCTTTGCTGCCATTGTCAATCACAAGCGTCCTTGTCAGATTGCCTGTAAGGTAAAGGCAATTTCAATCAATGATGACAATGCCGCCAAAATTGACAACAGCAAATGCATTCAGTGCGGCGCTTGCGTGTATCAGTGTCCGTTTGGTGCAATCAGTGATAAATCATATATTCTTAATGTGATTGATATAATCAAAAAGAGTCAGAATAATGAAAAATATAAGGTTTATGCAGTTGTTGCACCGTCGATTTCCAGCCAGTTCACGTATGCAAAGCTCGGTCAGGTCATCACCGGATTAAAAAAACTCGGTTTTTATACCGTTATTGAAGCCGCACTCGGTGCTGATATGGTTGCAATGAGCGAAGCGAAGGAGCTTAGCGAAAAGGAATTCCTTACAAGCTCCTGCTGTCCGGCTTTTGTGCAGTATATCAAATCTGCATTTCCCGCATTGCTTCCCTTTGTTTCCCATAACCTTTCGCCGATGGCTATGCTTGCAAAATATATCAAGGCAACCACCGAAAATGCAAAAGTCATATTCATTGGTCCCTGTACTGCAAAAAAAGCAGAAGCACAGCTCGAATCGGTAAAGCCGTATGTTGACAGTGTATTGACTTTTGAAGAATTACAGGCACTTTTTGACAGTAAGGATATTGATATTACCACTCTTGATGAGGATGTGCTTGACAATGCTTCCTATTTCGGCAGAATTTTTGCCCGTTCGGGCGGTCTGTCCGATGCCGTTGTGCAGGCGCTTGCTGAGCAAAAAATTGCGTTTACTGTCAAGCCTGCAGTCTGTGACGGAATCGAAGCCTGCAAAACAGCACTACTCAAAAAGAGTAAAAATGTTCTTGATGCCAACTTTATTGAAGGTATGGCTTGTACAGGCGGTTGCATTGGCGGTGCAGGCTGTCTTACCCACGGTGAAAAGAACAAATTGGAAGTTGATAAATACGGTAAAGAAGCATTTGAGAAAACAATAAGTGATGCTGTATCCGTTCTTAAATGACATTATCATACTTTTAATTTATCCAATCAATGCAGAAGCCGACGGTTTTCCGCCGGCTTTTATCTTTTTTATTGGTTCTTCACGGAAACAAAGGGGGAATATTGCAATTAAAAGCAATGTTTAAATTATGGTTTATCGTGCTACGCACGAACACCATAATAATGATATATCCGCTTTGCGGATATGATATATCTTCGATATGATGAATGATATATTTTCCTGACGGAAAATATTGAGGGTCGCTGACGCTCCGATTTATAAA
>JAZOWJ010000135.1:0-1224 GCA_045659125.1 Acutalibacteraceae bacterium | reverse complement strand
TCCCCCGGGTGCATCATCCGTGATGCGGCCTTGTATGCGCCGATGTATAAAGAAAAGGTGGTAAAAGCATGAATTGTGCCGTTGTAACGGGATGCATGGGCGGTATCGGCTTTGCAATCACAAAGCAGCTGCTTGCCGACGGTTATTTTGTGGTCGGCATGGGAACATCCCCGAAAGAAAAAAAGCTTGAACAGATTGCTTCCCTCGGCGAGAATTTTTTGTATGTCAGCGGCAATGTTGCGGATGCCAATGACCGCAAGACCCTTTTGGACACTGCCTTGCAGACAGGCAAGCAGATTTTTGTGCTTGTTAACACCGCAGGTGTTGCACCGACCGTGCGCCGCGATATTCTCGAAATGACCGAGGATAGCTTTAACCGTGTAATGGACATCAACCTCAAGGGAGCCCTGTTTTTAACACAGGCGGTTGCCAACGAGATGCTCAAAAACGAAGCAGAAAACGGTGTGCGTGGCAGAATCGTCAGCATCTCCTCCTGCTCGGCTTACACAAGCTCAACAAGCCGAGGCGAATACTGTCTTTCAAAATCCGCCATGACCATGATGACCATGCTTTTTGCTGACCGCCTTGCCAACGAGGGCATCACGGTCAACGAGGTCTGCCCGGGTATCATTGCGACTGACATGACAGCTCCCGTGCAGGAAAAATACGATAAGCTCATCGCTGACGGCCTTGTGCCGATGCATCGTTGGGGCACACCCGAGGACATTGCAAGGGCTGTCAAAACACTCTATGACGGTTCTTTGGGCTTCACAACAGGGCAGTCCATCATCGCCGACGGCGGCCTGCATATCAGAAGATTATAAGCTATGGAACATACTTTTTTAACGATTTGCAATCAGAATATCGAAGCATATTTCGTCAACACCCTTGTGGTCGGCAGCGGTGCGGCCGGCTTCTCTGCGGCTGTGCGGCTGTGGGAAGGCGGCAATGAAAGCATTGCACTCTTAACCGAAAACCGCCTTTGCGGAACCTCACGCAATGCAGGGTCGGATAAACAGACCTACTACAAGCAGGGCATCGGTGCCATGGGCACAGACAGCCCCCTGCAGATGGCAAGGGACCTGTTTGCAGGCGGTGCAACGGACGGCGATACAGCTTATTGCGAGGCGGTCAATTCCTTGCCGTGCTTTTTTAAGTTGGCGCAGATGGGGGTTGCTTTTCCGACCAACCGCTACGGCGAATTTGTCGGCTACCGCACCGACC
>JAZOWJ010000134.1:0-10254 GCA_045659125.1 Acutalibacteraceae bacterium | reverse complement strand
CGTCCTGCGTGGCATGTATGCCCGCAAAACCGTTGCCGCAGTAAATCACACTGTCTTGTTCATTATAGCAATGCACGCCGTGCAATGCAAGATATTTCCGAAGCTCATCTTTTGTGTAGGACGGATGCTCCTCTGTCGGATGCAAAGCAGGAATGTGCATTTGTTCGCACAGTGCCGCTGCTTTTTTGCCGCTGTCCGACGGCAGGGGAGCAGTAAAGATTGCCGCCTTGTATTTGTGCAGCACCTTTTCGGCGTCCTCGGTCATGCAGATGTCAAAGGGAATGCCTGTGTTGCCCATGGAGGCTCTTGTCTGATTCACACGGTGCACAAAAGGTGTATTCCGGGGATTGTTCAGGTAGGCTTTTTCGTCTATGAACAAAACCGCTTCTGCAGACGGAAAACGGGCGGTGTCCTTTTCTTTGACACCTTCTGCGAGCTGCTTCATTTTTGCAAGGTCTGCCATGAGCTCTTTGTCGTGATACCAACCGCCCCACATGTCAAACCACCAGATGCCCGAGCCGTTCACAATTTGCCGTGCAAAGGTTTTTCGCAAGGCAGACAGGGAAAGGGCAGCATTGTCAGGACCGCACCACACGGTTTTGTTGCCCTGTGCATCGTGTGTGCCGTAAAATTCGTCTGTGTATTCGTTGGGTCTGCATTCCTGCATCCTGCGTGTCAGATGCGTTCTTATGTCGCACTCCACAAAATACAGCTTGCCGTGCAGCTTCAGGGATGCCGACGGAAGCATATCGCCCCAGTCAAAGCCTAAATTTCGGTTCTGCTCATAGGCGCACGGGGACGAGAAAAAGTCAATATGCGGAGAATCAATAATAAACCGCAGTCCCTGTGAGCCCCAAAGATAGTCATGCACAAAGGCATTGTAGCCGTAAAAAACACCCACGACCTGCTCATGGTTGATGTGCTCCTTCAGAGTCTTGCAGAAGAATTCCACCGTTTCTGTGTTTTTTTGGTTGCAGAATTCACCGAAACGGCTGACGGATTCGTTATATGTATTGCTGTTGAAATCGTCCTTTGTCAATGCCTTTGCGGTAACATCACCGTAGGTGCTTTGCTGCCATGTGCGGAATTTTGCAAGGCTTTGCTCACAAAAGGAGCCTGCAAGGTCATGGTGGAACCATTCCTGCGTGAAGCCGCCGCAAAGCTGATAGCCTGCAATACGCTCTGCGTAATCGGCATTGCGGATATGATCAACCAATATTTTTAAAAGAGCCGCACCGTCACGGCGGAATAAATCCGAATACATGGATTCGCGTCTGCCTGTCGGGGTGCTGACAGTTTCGTCGGGGTGTTCGCTAAGCCACTTTTTGGGCATGGCAATATTGATTCTCGGGAAAATGAACGCATCGGGGCAGGCAGACAGAATTCTGCTTACCGTTTCGTCCAGTTCGTTGTAATCGGGCTCGTCTGCTTCAAAAATGCCTGTGCGGAAAGGTGTAAAGCCTGTGTTGTTATTGATTGGAAGCGATGTGAATGAAGCATTCACAAAAAACATTTTGTAGCCGCTTTGTGCAAAATCGGCATATTCGCCCCGTTCCTCAAAATAGGTCGTGTAGGCAAGCGGTGCGTGCAGTGTACCGTCAATGCAGATGCACGGAACTCCGTTTTGGAAAACAATATTGCTTTTGAGCATATCAAAACCTCATTTCACAGCCAATGTTGCAATGTATTGCGGATAATATTTGCCGATTTCGTTTCCGCCTTCGCGGTCACGGTCTTCGTATAATGCCTTGAGAGTGAAGCCTGCTTTAAGCTGACCGCCGATTTGTTCATCTAATGTGTGGCTGAACTGAATACCGTCCCCATTTGCAAGCATGGCAGCTTGTTTTTCTTGCGTCATTTTTAACGGATTGAACGGCAGGGGATTGACCACCCTTAACGGGTCATTCTCTTCAAACAGGAAGTTGATGCCGTTGTCGAGCCCTGCAAGCAGCCTGCCGCCTTTTTTAAGCACCCTGTAGCATTCATGCCAGACATGGTAAACATCTTCCACATAAACATTTGAAACGGGATGAAAAATCAAATCAAAGCTTTCATCTTCAAATGGAAGCGGCTTTGACATATCCCCCTTGATGATTGCAATGCTGTAGCCTTCTCTTTCGGACACCGTTTTTTCTGCTTCAAGCTGTCTGTCAGAATAATCAAACACAGTGCATTCTGCTCCGAGCTTTGCAAACACGGGCATCTGTTGACCGCCGCCGCTTGCAAGCCCCAACACCTTTTTACCTTCCAGAACACCGAACCATTCATGCGGCACGGGAATGCAGGGTGTCAGGTAAACGACAAAATTGTCGGCAGTAACTTTTTCGTATTCTTCGTGAGAGATGGGCTTTGTCCATGCACAGCCCTCTTGTGCCCACAAATCCCATGTTTCGGAATTGATTTTTGTGTAGTCAAGCATAGTTTCACCTTAAATTCCATTCGTGTGTTCGTCAAAATTAGCTTTTATAACCCGTCTTTCTGTGTCAGTTAAATTCCAGATATGAATACCTGTATCAGCGGTATTAAAGAAAAACATACAGTCAACGGGCATATTAAACAATGAACGATAAAGCTGATTTATCATTCCTCCGTGAGAAACAATTGCAATGGTTTCGTTTGTCTGTGCTTCTTGAATAACTCTTGCAAGTGCATTTTCGGCTCTCTGCCTGAATTTAACCTGCGATTCCTGACCGTAAACAGATTTATCAATCGGCAAATCAGGAACGATCGGATATTTTTCTCTGACAACCGCTCTTGGCAAACCTGCAAGAAGCCCGTTGTTGAACTCCATCAGGTTTTCATCAAAAATTATGGGGATGCCTGTTTTTTCTGACAAATGCTCAGCTGTTTGTTTCGCCCTTGTTAAGGTGCTTGCGTATATTTTAGAGATATTATAATTTTTAGCAACATAATTTGCCATCGCATCAGCTTGTCTGTGTCCTCGTTCAGTTAGTGCGAAATCTGCTCTGCCTTCGTGCACATCAATCAAATCTGCTTCAGATTCCCCGTGACGGATCACTAAAAGTTTCATTTTATGTACCTCTCTTCAATCGCAAATTTTGAGTAGCTTTAAATATTCTCCGTTTTCATCCTTGCCGTCAAACAGCACCTCGGTGAAGCCGTGCTTGCGGTACAGATGCAAAGCATTTTCGTTGGTCTTATCCACACCGAGTGTGATTTCAGAAAAGCCCATTTCTTTTGCTTTGTTTATAAGGAATGCAAGAATTTCACTCCCGATTCCACGGTTGCGGTATTCTTTTTTGACGATCATCCTTGAAACATAAACTCTTTTGTCGGGAATGGTGTAATCAGGGTCATCCGTATGAAGCACCAATGCACCCTCACCGATAAATTCACCATTGATTTTATAGATAAAAACAAGACGGTTTCCCGTTGCAATTTCTTCTTTCCACTTTTCTGCATGCGGTTGTGCGTTCATGTTCCAGATGTTTGCACACTTGTGGTATTCCTCAATCGCAAGCGGTTCAATCACTGTATTTGCAAATACTGTAAATGCTTTATTCAACGCCCTGTATTTCATATTTGCAATTTCTTTAAGAGAATAAGTTTTTATCAGATATTCAACAAACCGACAACCAAGGAAATAGCCGACATCGGAATGCCCTTTATAAGAACACCAATCTCCGAAGAAATCCTGCACGCTTTTTCCTGTATCAAGGCGGTGCAGATATTCTCTCTTTATATCATTTTCATTTGCATAACACCAAGTTAGCCAACCGTCTTTATCCTGATGATAAAATTCATCATCACCGCACAGAATATGCTCGCAAACCATAGCAACACCCTCGCAGTAAAGCTGTGCGATCCCTTTTCTGCGTTTTGTGTATTCGGGAATGTGCAGATTGCCGTTGTGCTTGTGCCACAGATGACCGATTTCGTGCAAAATCAAGGCACGCATATTAGTTTCATCGCCCCAGCCAAGCTCAATGATTTTTTCAATTCCCAACAGAACTGTGTTGTGTCCGTCGAGTGTGGTTGCCCAGCCTGCACCGTTGCAAAGTCCTAAATAAAGAATAATATTGATGGCAGGCTCTGTGTCGAACAACTTTGAGAGATTTTCTTGCAAAGTGTCTGTTACAGATTGAAAACTCCTGCTCACAAGGTTGATTTTGTTTGCATCCAATGCATTTTGCAGTACAGGCAGAACATCCTTTTCAAAGTCATATTCTTTTGCATCCTGCTCGCATTTGGCAGGTAATTTTGAGGAAATTGAAGCGGCATATTTTCGCCATATCTGTAAGTCAAACCCGTCAGTGAAAAGGGTTTTGATTGCATCGCAAGTATTTATAATTTTCATCTTTCGTACCATTTTTTCAGATCTGCAAAGTTTCCTTTGAAGTGGAAACTGCGTCCGTTTTTGTTGAGTCCGATACTATTAAGTCCCATTTTTGTGAGGATGCCGATGGATTTTTCGTTGTGAATGCTTGCAAACGCATCAACAAACGCAAGATCCTGCCTTATGTTCTGCGAAACAAAGCCGCATAAGGGTCTGAAAATACCCTTTCCCTGATAATCGGGGTGAAACTGAATTTCTTCCGGTCTGAATGTGTCGGTGTTTGTGAAATACTGAAAAAAGCCGACCAATTTTTCATCGTCTTTAATGAGAATCATCTGCCGTTGTTCTTTTTGCAAGCCCTCTTTGACACTGCTGTACCAGCAAGCATAATCCTCCTGCCTGGTGTTGCCCGTCGGAGCAATTTTTTCCATATTGTCGGCAAGAATTGAAAAAATGACAGGTGCAACGCTGTCGAATTCGTTTTTGTTGAGAAATGAAAAGGTAATCATTTGTATATCCTTTTTATGTTGACATTGTGGTATAATTTGTTTTAAATATTGATCTCTTGCAGATATTTATTCAGAACCGTGAACTCACGCAGGTACAGGCTTCGTTGACCGCCCTGCTTGCTGTCGTATTCGCTGAATACGGACAAAGCTTCTTCAAATGACAGCCACACGGGGTTCAGCTTTCGGTCGATTTCAATTTCGGTCAGGTGTCGTTCTCCCGTGCCGACGATTTCGCACAGAAAATAGGGGCTGATATACAGTGCCTCGGGACAGTATTCATTGACCGTGCAGAAGTGAACGGTCGGCTTTACAATGTATCCCGTTTCCTCAAGCACTTCTCTTGCACAGCACTCTGCGTATGTTTCGCCGTCCTCCAGACCGCCGCCGGGGCTCATGTAAACATCTGTTTTGCCCTCATGGGAAAACAGGAGCTTTTCGCCATCAGAAATCAGCGCACGTGCGGAAACGCGCACTCTGACAGGCGGCACGGTCGCATCCGGTCCGTATTGATTGATGATTGCAGGCTCCATATTTTTCATTTTTATTATCCTTTAAATCTTTTTTGCTTTTACAATCAAAAAGTTGGGTTTGATAAATTCCTTCTGCATGGTCGGCAGCTTTTCAATTGCCCATGCTTCGGGAACGGGTTCACAGACTTCTTCAATCACAAAGCCCGCGTTTGCAAGCGCATTGATAATATTGCTGAAAGTTCTGTGATACTTTATAACGCCGTCCACATACCAATGAATCGTCCGTTCTCCGGGGCGGTTGTAGTCGGAAAAGGTATAAGAAATCCGTTCTCCGTTATCGTCTTTGTTGAAATGTCCTTTTCCGTCTACGGTTGCGGTGATGAGGGGATGCTCTTGCGAGAATAGCAACGTGCCGCCGTCATTTAATTGGTTGAACATTGCCACGGCGAAAGCATCAAAATCCTTTACATAGTGAAATGCCAAGGAACTGTAAATGAAATCAAATTTTTCATCCAAATCCGCAATATTAGTCATGCTCATGCTGATGTAGTGGATTTTTTCATGTGCCGATTCTGCCTTTGCAATGCCGAGCATCTTATCGGAAATGTCAATGCCGACCACTTTTTTAGCGCCTTTGTTTACAAAATCTATGCAGTTGTGACCGTAACCGCACCCCAAATCGAGAACGCTTTTTTCGTGCAGATCGGGTAGCAATTTGCGCATGGCAGGTTGTTCGATCAGGTCGTTTGCATTGGTGTCACTGTCGCGCAATGCTTTGTAGCCGTTGAAAAAGGTTTCATTGTCAAAAATATTCTGCGTGCTCATAAGTTGAACCTTTCTTTGATCATTCTTGCAACCACATCGGGAGCAATGTCGGTGTTGTCGATTTTGATGTAGTTTTCAAACGGGATCTCGCCGTCATAGCTTTCAAGACGGTATTTTTTATCTGCTTCCAGAAGATCGTTTTCGGCAAAATCCAAATCCCGCTTGGACGGCTTGTGCAACAGTCTGTTTTCACTTTTGTTGCGTTGCAGACGCACTTTCTGCGAGGCGACAAGCTCAACATAATAAACTTGCGCCCCTTTGTTTTCAAAAAGCTCGGTTATATGCTTTACATAATCCCAATCACTTTGTTGGTCGAATGCCCATGCGTAGGTGAAAATCAGTCCATCTTCACTGCTCTCGGCAAACTCCTCAAAGAAAACCTCACGCAGTCTGCGCACGGCTTTGCCGTGATAAAAACCAAAAACATCCAGAACGGGCTCAATGGTCATGTGATTGTGAAAGAGTGTCAGGTCGGTTATTTTGGCAAGTTCCTGTCCGACGGTCATTTTTCCGACAGCAAAACTGCCGAAAAGAAGAACGAGTTTCATTTTTTTACCTCATAATGTTTTTTCTAAAATGGCGCTGTCGGGATAATCCTCGATCAAGCGGAAGCCCTCACGCACATACACGGAGAATGCCGCACTGTTTTTGAAAACATTAAGTGCCATGGTCGTAAATCCCTTCTCTTTTGCATCCCTTTGTGCATACTGCAAGGCACTTTGTGCATAGCCTTGTCGGCGATAATCCGGATGGATCACAAGCTCTGTGATAAACGCACAGCTACCGTTGTACGGACTTTTCTGAAAAGCGATCACCCCGATGTCCTCGTTTGCTTCATTCTGCACAACATAAAGACAGGTGTCCTTTGTCTGTGCGCCGTCGGGGTAGACGTCATTGAATTCTTCCTGTGATGCGGCAAGTGCCTTTTTCCTGCTCTTTTCGGCTTTGAACAAAAGATAATCGGCATAGCTGTTTACAGACCACTTCGCATAGTCCGGGAATTCCTCTGCCGTCATCATTCTGCCGTGAACCGGCGACAATTCTCTTTGTACGGCGCAAAAGCCCAATGTGTCAATCACTTTGAGCATGGCGGTGTTGGTCGGCAAGGTGCGGCAGGTGGCTGTTCTTTGGCTGTTTAAAATGATATTGGTAACATGGCAGACCACTTGCTTTGCATAACCTTTGCCTCGTGCTTCTGCACAGACCTTCACGTCCGCCGCTTCCCACTGCGTTTCATTCAGCGGCTCAATACAACACCGTGCAACCGGCTTTTTGTCTGCGAACAACACAAAATAACGGATGCCGTTTTGGTGCCGTTTTTGCCAATCCGATTGGGAGGCCCCTTTGAAAAACAAGCGTTTGTGCTTCGGCTGACAAAGCCGCAGATGTTCATTGAAAATGTGCAGATCCTCTGCACCGAGTTCACGGATCTCGTTTTTGATTGCAACATGATGCAGATGCGTTTTTTTGGTTATCTGAAATAACACTTCATTCATGACTGATTATTCCTCACGGATGTAGTTTTGCATATAGCACAGATTCTGGTAGGTTCCGTCCTTGCATTTGAATGCATTCGGTTTTGTTGCCATGATTTTGAAGCCGAATTTTTCATACAGTGCCTGTGCACGGTCGTTGCCCTCCACGAATTCGAGCTCGACGATTTCGCAGCCCTCGTGCTCCTTTGCAAGCTGTATCAGTTCTTTGAACATTGCCGAGCCGATGCCGAGATTCCAGTATTTTTTGATGATTGAAATGCCGAGTCCCGCACGGTGGCTTGTTTTGCTGCCTGCGGAAAAGCTGATTTCGCAGCTGCCGACAGCCGTATTATCGATATAGCAGGTGATAACATAATCATTTTCGGATTCGCGGTTGGCTTTGATCCATTTTTCTTCGCTTTCCACCGTGGTCTTGTTCCAATCCTCGGCCGAGCGGGAAAGAAAAGGAGTTTCCCCCGAGGTGGTGCGGATGCAATCAAGAAGCATCTGCGCATCCTCAATTTCGGGTGTTTTCAGAATTGCTTTTTGTCCGTTTTTCAGTTCGATTGACTTTTGTTCAAAAATCATAACAATACCTCCAAAAAATACGGCACCTCCGTGATGATACGGAGATGCCGTTTGTGTTACAATAAAATGATTTTACTTGCAATCAGACAAAACAGCATTCCGTTTGTTTTTGGAAATCATAACCATAACCATTGCCATGCCGTCAGCCTGCCTTTCGTTGCTTTTGGAGCAATTGTAGCAATATTACACAAAAATGTCAACCTCTGATTTAAAAAGTGTCTGTCTTTTCTGCAATACTGTTGTGCTTTATTTTTTGATACCGATCGTGAGAATCTCAAAAGGCTTGAACGCAAGCGTGTCGGCTTCGCCTTGCACTTCCTCGAGCATATTGAGCACCTTCACCTGCATGGGCAGCTTGATTGCGCCCCGTCTGCCGTCCTGTTCACTCAGACGCAAAACGGTCATGGACTTGTCTTCGCTTTCTTTCACCGCCTGCAGGAACAAGGGTGCGAAGTCGGGCAAATTCCACTGCACATCGGCTTTGACGAGCGGGATGTTGTATTGCAGGGCAAGCTTGTTGATTTCTGCTGTCACTGCATCGCCGCTGTGCGGGAGGATTTTGTAGCAAAAGCTGTGTTGTCCTAAGTCGGACGTGACATCGGGACGCTCGGTTGCACGAAGCAGCGACAGCCCCATGGTGTTTTGATACAGGCTTACCCCGTATTTGCCGTCGTTCAGCAGGGCAATACCGCCGTCGGTTTCGCTTAAGTCCACCCATTTGTGGTGGCAGCATTCATAACGAGCCTGCTGCCAGGTGGTGTTGCGGTGGGTGGAACGCTCAATAAAGCCTGCCGATGTGTCGCACAGAGCCTTGCGGGTGAGAATATTGCAGGAAAACTCCGCTTTTGCAAGCTTGTGGCTTTCGTGCCAGTCAATGTTGTTTTCCACTTCAATGCCGCGATCCTGACGGAAGAAACGGATGTGCATATTCCATGTGCTTTTCTCAGTCTGCAAACTGCAGACAAACTCCGCACATTCACCGTCGGCATATGCAAGGTGCAAGGGCTCACTGACCTTGACTTCGAGCTGCTTGTCGGTGTAATTCGGAAGAATGTCCCATGCGTCATAGTTGCCCGGACGGTCATCGTAAATACGCAGCTTGTTGAAATCGCCGTCTGTCCATTCACGGTGCAGATGCTTGTCAAACAGAGAAGCAAACGAGCCGTCAGAATTCAGTTTTGCGCAATAGAACGGTGTTTCTATTGTATCCCCCACGGTAAACCAATCGTTTGTTGCTGCTGCTTTGCGAAGTGCACCGCTTTGCAATGCGCCGATGCTTGGAATCAGCCAGTTGCCTTTTTCACCGTAACGCACGCAGGAGCCTTTTTTGTTGGGAACAAAGCTGAGTGCATTTCGGGTGAAATTGAGGGTGTTGAAGTATTTTGTTCCTGTGCCGATGATTTTATCGAGCTGCTGTTCGATATTTTCATAGTCACGCATTGCATCCTCATAAACGGGGTGAATGTGCGAGCCGGGAAGAATGTCGTGAAACTGATTGATAAGGAATGTTTTGTACAGCTCTGTCAGCACATCGCGGTTGTCATCATTTCTTAAAACGCTGAGCATTTCCGCGGTTCTGAATTTGTTTTCAAGACGGCGGTTTGCACGCTTCATCAGGCTTTTTGTTGTGAATGTGCCGCGGTGCATTTCAAGATACAGCTCATCGTCCCACACTGACAATCCGGGGTTGTCCTTTAGGTTGTCTTCCAGGAATGCCCAACCGTTTTTCATTTCGCATTCGGGCATAACAGAGAGCTTGTCAAAACGGTGCAGCAGCTCGAGCATTTCTTCCGTGCAGCCCGAGCCTCCGTCGCCGTAGCCGAACATATTGAGGGTCTGCGTGCCCGTTTCCTTGTCCTGAAACGCATCCCAGTTTTCCTGCACCTGCGAGGGTGCATTCCATGTGATGAAGTGTGTCGGCGGTACGCAGGCGGCAACCTCTGTGCCGTCAATACCGCGCCAGATAAAGTTGTTGTGCGGGAATCGGTTTGTGTCGTTCCAGGTGGACATTTTGTTGGATACAAAATAATCCACGCCGCTTTTTTTGAGAATCTGCGGCAAAATCCAGCTGTTGCCGAACACATCGGGCA
>JAZOWJ010000133.1:0-10208 GCA_045659125.1 Acutalibacteraceae bacterium | reverse complement strand
ATGGTGATTATATTCAATATGCGCATTCAGACGCGGCGCAGCTTTAAGCCCCTCAACGAGCAGCTTAATCATCAATGTATTGAACGGCAAGGGATAGCCGCATTCCTTTTTGAGTGCTTCGTATTCTTCCCAGAATTTGGTGATATCTGCATTGTAGGTGCAGCTGACAGCAGGAATTTCACGCTGTGCATTCACAAGCGCATTGCTGAAAACACGGCTTCGGACATCCATAATTTCGATGATATCCCCCTCCTCGGGTGCAAGCCTTGCCTGATTGATATATTCCTTAAAGCTCATTTAAACACGCCCCTTTCCTGAACAATTATATTAAACAAATGCAAATTCGTCAAGCACTTGCAAAAAAAGAAATATCGTGTTAATATGAAATCAAATCCCTTTGTGAGGTGCAATATGAACGCAATTCCTGCAAGAGAGAATCCCGGCACATACACCTTGCTGCAGCCGACCAACGAGCCCTTTGTTGAAATCACAGAAGAAACGGGGCTGAAAATCAGAATGCAATATCCGCTGCTCGGCATGCAAAACGGTGAATGCAGGTGCTTTATGCGCAAAACAGTTTTCCAAAAGCTGCTGCTTGCACAGTCCTTTTTACCTGACGGTCTGTTCCTTTGTATATGGGATGCATGGCGTCCTTTTGCTTTGCAGAATGAATTGTATGAAGCATACAAAAAGGATATTATAAAAGAATTTAACCTTACAGACGTATCCGAAGAAGAACAGAATGCAGCGCTTGCCAGGTTCGTTGCTCCCCCGATTGCAGACAGGCTTGTTCCGCCTTTGCACACAACAGGCGGTGCTGTGGATGTGACAATCGTTGATATAAACGGCAATGAGTTGCCCATGGGCACGGCATTTGATGCATTCACGGATAAAACGCAGACTGCCTATTTTGAGCTTCACGAAGAAAACGAAGAAATCCGAAACAACCGCCGTTTGCTTTATACCTGCATGACAAGAGCAGGCTTTGAAAGCCTGCCAAGCGAATGGTGGCATTATGATTACGGCAACCGCTTCTGGGGTTATTTCAATAATACCCCGGCAGTTTATGAGGGCATATTCACAAGCAAAGAATTATATTTTGAATGAGGTAAACAAAGATGCATCTTCTTGAAATCAACAAAGAAAACTACATCGGTCAGGCCGACCCGTTCATTTTTGAACACAACGGCAGATTTTATATTTACACAACAGGCCATGACGGCATTTATGCTTATGAATCGGATTCCCTTTTTGAGGGCTGGAGGCTGCACGGCAAGGTATTCTCGCACCTGAACCACGAGGAATACTGGGCACCGTCCGTCATTGAGCTTGACGGCACATTTTATATGTATACATCTTTTGAATTTTATGATGACACACCCGACAAGGGCGGTCACAGACAGACCCTGCACGTAGCAAAAGCAGACAATCCGCTTGGTCCCTTTACCGATGCAAAACAGGTGCTGCATCCGTTTTCCATCGACTCACATATTGTGAAAACCGAAGACGGCTTGTTCCTGTTTTATTCTACCAACCGCTTTGATTGCGAAAGACCCGGCACTTATATCGTTGTTGACCGTATGCTCGACCCCTGCACACCGTCGGGCAATCCCGTGCCTGTTGTGGTTGCAACCCTTGACGAGGACATTTACTGCCGTGACCGCTACAAAAAGGGTGAGCACTGGCACACCATCGAGGGTGCATTCTATTTCAAGGAGGGTGACTGGCAGTATGTGATGTATTCGGGCAACTGCTACGAGCAGCCGACCTATTATATCGGCTACGCAAGAGCAAAAACCGACGAAACGGACCTGACCAAAATCAAGTTTGAAAAATATCCCGATGACAGCACCTATGCACCCGTGTTGGCTGCCAATGACTTCGAAGAAGGCACAGGACACCATTCCATGATTAAATATGACGGTCAGTGGTATGCCGTTTACCACGCAAGAGATTACGAGGACGGATTGAATTCAAGTGCATTCGATGCAAGAAATGCAAGAATCTGCAAGCTGCACGTAAAAGACGGCATCATCACAGCTGAACGATACAAAGATCACATCTGAAAGGGTGTTGTCAATGGATGATTTTCTGAAGAATCAGATTATCAACAGTGTAAAATTCATCCCTGCGAACATTGTAAAATCCTTTTTTATCCCGAAATCCAACGAAGAAACCAAGGCCATGCGAAAAAAGCACGGCTTTGTGTGCGGTGTCTGCCATGCAGATGAAAATTATGAGCAGATCAAAGGTGCCAACATTGAATGGGTGCGCCATGATGTGCCGTTTCCGTTTGATGAAAACGGAAATATCCGCAAGGAATACACCGCAAAAAAAGAAATGTTCATGCGCTACCGCGAAAACGGTCTGAAAATCATAGCCATCACAAGCTATCCTGCCGAATGCATTAAATTCGGTGCTGATATCCGCACACCCGAGGGTGAACAAAAATTGCGTGAAGCAGCCCGTTTTGTTGCGCAGGATCTGCAATCCTGTGTGGCAGGCTTTCAGGTCACAAACGAAATGGGTATGCCCCATTTCACCCTGCCGCTGACCATGGAGGAAGCCATCCGCTTCATCGGTGTGCAGCTTGAAGAAATGTACCCCCTGCGGGGCAACTGCATCATCGGTTACAATTCCGCAGGACCGCAGATTGACCTGCATCTTCCCATGAAAAAGTATCACAAATATTGTGACTATGTGGGACTGGACATGTATCTCGGTTGCTTCTTCAACATGCCGGGCTTTGTGTTCATGTTTTCGGTTATGGCGCGTTTTCTGTGGGCATTCACAAAAAAGCCGATTCTCATACAGGAATTCGGTTACATCGGTGACGGCAAGCCGAAAACAAAGCAGGAAAAACAGCAGATTCTTCGTTCCTACGGCTTCGAAAGCGAGGAACAGGCTACGGCAGATATTGAATCCTTTGTCAACAGCCTGTCCCCTCATTTTGCAAATCATGTGAGAAAATCCTGCGGCAATGACACAAGCAAATACGCAACCCTCTTGTTCAGCGGTGACATGAAGAATCATCTTTACAAGGAGCTGCCTGCCATCACTGTCATTCCCGGCATTCCACACACACCCGACGGACAGGCAAAGTTTTTCAGCAAGGTCATCAGACTGTTTTACAATCTCGATTTTGTGTGCGGCACCATTATTTATTGCTATTCCGACTACGGCAAATGCGGCTATTGCGGTCAGAGCGACTGCCCGACGGAAACGCGTTGGGGGCTTGTTGACCAACAAGGGAATCCCAAGCCTGCCTATTACGCGGTCAAAGACATTTACGGACAAATCCGCAGCGAAGGAGAGAAATAAAAATGGATGACTTTATGAAGGACCAGATTGCAAACAGCATCAGATACATTCCGACCAACATTGTAAAATCCTTATTCATTAAAAGTTATTCCGAGGAAACCGAAGCAATCCGCAAAAGGCTTGGCTTTATCTGCGGTGCCTGCCATGTAAGTGAGGATTATGAGCAGGTCAAGGCTGCAAGCATTGAATGGATTCGCACCGATATTCCCTTTCCGTTTGACAAGGACGGCAACATCCGTGAGGAATACGCACAAAGAAAAGAAATATTCCGCAAAATTAAAGCAACAGGCCTGAAAATCATGGTCATGACCGCCATTCCGTCACAGTGCACCTCCCTTGGCATTGACCCGAGAACACAAGAAGGTATGGCGCTCATATGCAAAGCGGCTCGTTTTACTGTAGAGGATATGCAAGGCATTCTCGACGGCATTCAGGTTGCAAACGAAATGGGCATGCCCCGTTTCACCGTTCCGCTGAACATGAAGGAAGGTATTTCGTTCATCGGCAAGCAGCTGCAGGCAATGTATCCCTACAGAGGAGACATTATCATCGGCTATAACTCTGCAGGACCGCAGGCTGACCTGCACGCAGGTTTAAAGCCTTATTTGCAATATTGCGACTATGTGGGACTGGATATGTATCTCGGCTGCTTCTTCAAGCTGCCGGGCTTCATGTTCATTTTCGATGTGATGGCAAAATACCTCTGGGCATTCACAAGAAAGCCGATTCTGATGCAGGAATTCGGCTACATCAGCGACGGAAAGCCGAAAACGAAAGAAGAAAAAAAGAAAATCCTGCAAAGCTACGGCTTTGACAGCGAACAGGCTGCAAGAGAGAACATCGGGCAGTTTATTGCCAATATGCCGCCGCATTTTGCAGATCATGTGAAATATGTCTGCGAGCAGGATGAAAGCAAATATTCTGATTTCTTGTTTGACGGGGACATGACCAACCACCTTTACAAGGAGCTGCCTGCCATTACGGTGATTCCCGGCTATCCGCACACCCCCGAGGGACAAGCAAAGTTCTACAAAAAAATCCTTGACAAATTCTATAACCATAAATTCATCTGCGGTGCAATCGTATTCTGCTATACCGATTTTCCGCATTGCGCATACTGCGGTCAGTGCGACTGCCCGACCGAAACCCGCTGGGGTCTGGTGGACAATAACGGCAAGCCGAAGCCGTCGTATTATGCTGTACAAAAAGCATTTGAAGCGTTCCGCATGAAAGATAAGATACAATAAAAAAAATCTGCAAGCTTCCGTTTTTGGGCTTGCAGATTTTTTGTTTAAAATTTTCTTGATGTGCCGCCGTGCCGTGCACCGGAGGAAGAGATCCTTCCCGATGTACCCGACGAAGACGATTGCGTTTGCTTTGGAATTTTTTTGACATTCCTGTACAGAAAACGGTCGTGGCTTGCAGTGAGCACAAGATCTTCTCGACGGACATAATACTGCGCATCGCGTTCCTTGCGTACGGATTTATGAGAAGAGGTCTGAATTTTAAGAATAATGAAGGACACAACAAAGCCGATCAGCAGACAAATCGGAATATAGGTCCACGGAAGGGTTTTGATTTTGCCGATTTCATCTGCTTCATCCTCTGCAAAGCCGACAAACAAGGAGAAGGCCTGCTCATAATCTTCAGCCATCAGCCAAGGGATGATTGTATCCAAAAAAGCATCCGAGTCCTCGTCTGTCACACAATCGTAAAGACTTCCGCTTGTGGACAGTGCAATATCACGATCTCCTGCTGCACCTGTTTTGTACAACAGCAGCATACCGCTTCGTTCTTCACCCCTGCCGTAGTTGTTGTAATCAAAATAATCATCGGCATAGGCAAGCGAATCCTTGCCGCCCAAAGAGGAAACGGTAAGCACCACAAAGTCGGCATTCCTTTCATCCGACAAAACAGCCAATTCGGTATTCAGGGCAATTTCCTGTGCAGTTGTCAAAACATCCGCACGGTCAATGACATAATACAATTCATTGCTGACCTGTGCTTGCGTAACAGGCTCGTCTTTTACAAAATTTGTATCAAGAAGCCGCTTTACCTCACTGACAAATGCCGTTACACCGTTTGTGGGGGCGACAGAAGAGGTATATAAGCTGAACAGGGACTGCATTGTTTCTTCACTGAATTTCTTTTGTGCAGTACCTGCAAGATAATAGCCGTAAGTATCGTTGAACAAATCATGGGCACAAACAACGGCATTTTTTGCACTGACACGGTTTGCATACACATCTGCACAATATTGATTGACATTCACAAGACCGTTTGTATCAGGCACAAGGCAGAATATAACACAAAAGCCGTATTCCGTTTCAATGGATTGACAGATTGACTCGCAGATGTTTTCATTCTGCGAGGTAATGAGATCAGTTTCATCATAAATATGTGCATGATCGGCTGCAGCAAAAACAGGCAGGGTGCAAAGAAGCAGGATGACACACAAAGCAAAAAGTAATTTCTTTTTCATTGTATTCCCTCCCTTACAGCAGCTGCCACAGCCAGCAGGCTGCATAAGCCACGGCACCAATGATGGGTGTGAGCATGGCAATGCGCTTCCATACGGCTTTTTTATCCACGGGAAGGTCACCCACAAATTTACCCGTTTGCCCGTTCATGGCAAAGGTATATTTCTGATTGTTCCATGTTGTATTCAGCAGCCAGACGGGATAAAGTGCATATTTATATGATCCGTCCGCAATCTGCATGCCTGTGTTCTGCGCGGCTACGGAGCTGTAGCCGTTGACGGTATCACCCAATGCATCAACTATGCTTTGGCGGACTCTCTCATTGGCTCTCTGCCTGCTTTGCTCTGCAGAAACATCATATCGTTCTGCAAGGAAGCCTGCAAGATATTCCGTGCTGAAATCTACCGCTTTTGTGACGTCAAAGGGCTCGACGGATTCCATCAGTGCATCATCTGCCTTTTGTGACCCGTCCACAGGTACATTCGCAAAAGGAACCGCGCCGCTTCTGAAAACATCGAAATAAGTCGTTTCGGTATAGTTAAATTTTGCATCGCTCCAAAGTCTGGTTTTCGTGGCCTTGTAATGTGCACTTGCTTCTGCCGTGCCCGAGAACAGCCAATACGGAACATAAACACCTTTGATTTCATCCAGATGGTTTTCATCTTTAAAAACAGCAGGGATAAATTTTTTGGATGCGATATGCCTTTTGAGTGCTTCTTTTGCAGCTTTTTTATCTACCTGAAATGGTATTACAAGCTGCGGTCGCAGATCATTTTCAAACTGCTCTTTAAGCACAACGGGGCTGTCGCAATACGGACAGGAGGTTGCTCCCGTGGTGCTGTCTGCCACGATTTCACCGCCGCAGGACTGACAGACATAGCTGCAAATTGAATCCTTTTCACAGTCGCTCCAGACTGCATTTTCCGCCTCCCATGTAATTGTATCGGGTGCGGCATTGTCCTGCTCGGCTTCGGCTTCCCGCAAGGCTTCGGGATCAAATTCCGTGTCACAGTACGGGCATTTCAGATTTTGAGAAGCAACATCAAATTCGACATTGCCCCCGCAGCAGGGACATTTTTGTTGTTGTAAAATTGCCAAGTCTCAATCAGCTCCTTTTCTGACCGCAGGAAGAGCAGAAATTCCCTTTGTTAACGGCACCGCAGCTACAGGTCCAGCAATCGTCAGCAGGACGACGGGCACCGCAGTTTGAGCAGAAATTTCCGTTGTTTTCTGCACCGCAGGTACATTTCCAGCCTGCCACGGGTGCAGGCTTCTTGCTGCCGCAATTGGGGCAGAAGTTACCCTGTGCTGCCGCACCGCACGAGCAGGTCCAACCGCCTGCAGATGCAGATTGCTGCTGTGTCTGATTCTGCTGTTGCTGCATACCCTGCTGAAAAAGCTGTGCAGAATTGCCCATCATATTGCCTGCCATACCCATACCCATAAAGGCATTGACAGCACCGTTGGGGTTGTTGGCAGCACTCATGGCAGCATCGGTCATGCCGGCTGTCTGATAGCCGCCTGCAAGCATAGGATCGGACATAATGATGCTCTTTTTGATTCTCTGAATTTCATCTTCGTCTTCCTTGGGTGCATTGAGTGCGTTGAAGGTGACATCCACAAGAGCAAGCCCTCTGCCGTTCTGCCATTTTGCAGTGAGGATATTGTTCATAGCCTCGCAAAGCTCCATCGTGTGCGCAGGAATGGAGCTGTAGCGGACACCCATTTCGGAAAGTCTTGCAAAAGCAGGCTGCAGTGCATTGATGAAGTCGGACTTCATGTGAGGAATAAGCTCTTCCTTTGTGTATTCCTGCTCAACATTGCCTGCAACAACCGTATACAGACGAAGCGGGTCTGTAATTTTGAATGAGAACATACCGTTGCAACGAAGGGTGATATCGTAATCAATACCGCGTCGCTCATCAATGATAACTCGGAACGGAATGGGCGACGGTGTGCCGAACATATTGCCCGTGATTTCTTTGGTATTGAAGTAGTAAACACGCTGATCCTTTGCGGCCTCACCGCCGTAAGTAAATCGCTTGCCGACCTCACGGAATGTAGCCTTGATGCTTTCACCGAGACTGCCTGTAAACAAGCTCGGCTCCGTGGCAGAGTTATAGGTAAACTGACCGGGCTCGGCACAGAATTCAACAATCTTACCCTGTTCTACAATAATCATGCATTGTCCGTCAGCAACAACAATGCCCGACCCGTCGGTAATCACATTGTCACTTCCCTTTGTATTGGAGGAACGACCCGACACTTTTTTCTGTCCCCTTGTGATGAGCACATCAGAACTGATTGCATCACACACAAAAAACTCTTTCCATTGATCGGCAAGAACACCGCCGAGTGCACCGAGACCGGCTTTAATAAGTCCCATAATGATAACCCCTTTCGAAGATATATATATTTATTCAGATTTTGTTTTCAGTTTTTTTGCAAGCTCGTTGCCCCATGCACGCATTTCAAGCACAAGGTCACCGTTGGCCTCATAGAAGCAGCCGCGTTTGGAAAGGAAGCGGTATTCCCCATGCTTGAGAGCCATAGTCACAAGGCCGCCGACAAAGCCGCTGACAAGAATGATAATAAACAACGGTATTCTGCAGGTCAGCCAATCGCCCGAACGAAGCGGAAGCGTAAAGCTCATGAAAATTTCACCCTGCTCAAACAGCTCGGCATACGTATAATCCACACCGCCATAGGTGTAATTTCCGGTTGCATATTTCGGCAAAGAGCCATCCGTATAAGCAGTATTGACAATGCCGAAAGCAGCCGTCAGCAGACCACCGACAGCAGAGCCCGTCATAAGACCCGGAATCACGGTAAACGGACTACGGTATGCCAAGGGCATTGCAAATGCAGTTGTCAGCTTGATGTTTTCAAAGAAAGCATTGATAGGCCCTGTGGTGGCAAGATTCATGTCATCGGTATCGGTCTTTCCTTTTTTGAAAATCTTGCAGCAGAAAATACCGAAAAATGCAGTCCAGCCGACCGTGATGAAGCAAACGGAATAAACGGTGACAAGCTGCGCATCCCCCGTTGCAAGGAAAGCAGCCGTTGCAACACTGAAAGCGGACAGCGAAACAGGGCCGATGAGGTCAAAGCCGACCATCAGTCCCATCACAACAGCGGTAAGTAGCACGTTTGAAGAAGCAAGATTGTTCAGCACTTCCCCGAGTGTTTCGGAGAGTGCTGCAAAGGGTACCTGAATGCCGTACTTGACAAGCATGAACACACTTGCCGCAGAAGCCACGGGAATGATAAGCACAAGCACAATCAGGTCTGTACCTTCAATAACGGTAAGTCCCTGTAAATCGGCCGGAAGCTGCTTGATTTTCTTACGAAGCTTTGCAAAGAGATTATCAAGCTTTCTGCCGATGATGATTTTCAGCTCACTCCAGCCTGCATACAAAAATTTGATAAGCAGTGCCAAGGCAACAGACATGATCAGATATCCCATGTAGCCGATGGTTGTGGACCGGTCATAATTATGCGGTGTTGCAAAGAAGAAGGAATACATATTCACACCGTCTGCCATGGGAGATGTGAAGAAGGTAAAATAAATACTCAATGCCAGTGACGGAGCCAGTGCAGGCAGCCCTGCAATAAGATAAGCGACAACAACAGACAAGGCAATAAAGAAAAAGTCCGTCATGCAAAACAGAATAAACCACAGCGTCGGCTCATTTTCGGCACCTGTTGCACCGAGCATGTGATAGCTTTGGAACAGATTCTGAATCACAAAAAAGAAGCCTGCTCCCAATGCGCCGAACAACTGCACGATAAACAGAATGGATGTTGCACGATAAATTTTTGCTTTCGTGTCAAGATAAAGCTGTTTCATAAATAATAATCACACTCCTTTTTGTATTCTACCTGAAAATGAAGTAAAGTGCAAGCATTAAAGATTTATAAAATGAAAATTATATTGTGTTGACAAAACAGAAAGATATTTGTTATAATAATCAAAAAACATACGGAGGTTAGTTATGTTCAGAAGAATTATCAGATTTATTGTAATGGCACTTATGCTTATCTCCCCCACACTTCCGCAGCAGATCGGTCTTCCCTCTATTCCGCAGGGTCAGGACCTCAATCTCGAGGAACGCTTCGAGCTGACATGGAGTGACGAATTTGACGGCACAGAGCTTGACCGCACAAAGTGGCAGACCGAATGGTGGGTCACCGAACGCAAGGGTGGCTTCTGGCACGAGGATATGGTTTCCGTCAAAGACGGCAATCTCATCATCACCACTGCTTATTTCGACGAACCGCTTGAAAACAGATATTACGATCAATGGAAAGACGAAATCAATTTCAAGCCCTACAAGGAAGGCTGGTACACCGCTTGCATTTCTTCCCAGGATCTGTTTGAACAGAAGTTCGGCTATTATGAAATCA
>JAZOWJ010000132.1:0-11510 GCA_045659125.1 Acutalibacteraceae bacterium | reverse complement strand
GCCGGTTAAAATATCTTCAAAAGTCAGCAGCTCATCGTATGTGTATTTGCCGCCGAAGAAGGGCTTGACAGCATTGCTTCCCACTGCACAGAAAACGGCATAGGGATGAATATCGGCAATTTTCTCTATGGTTGCTTCTGTGTTGAACAGGAACTTTGCACCATGCTCAACAGCCATTTTGTATAGGTCTTGCGTAAACCAGTCAATTTTGTCTTTTTTCGGAGGCATTTTTGCAAGATTGATCTGTCCGCCGGGCTGTGCTTCCTTTTCAAAAACAGTGACGTCGTAGCCTCTCTGTGCGAGAATGTCAGCAGTCATCAGGCCTGCAGGACCTGCACCGCACACAACAACACGTCTGCCTGCACCGTTCTTGTTAAGCTCTGTGCCTTCGTGACCGACAAATGGATTGACGGCACATTCACCATGTGATCCGCTGTATGCATTTGTCTGCATGGTTTCAATACAGTTTAAGCAACAGATGCATCGGCGGATGGTTTCACCGCTTTCAGCTTTTTTTGCCCAAAGCGGATCTGCAATATGCGGTCTTCCGAGTGACACGAAATCCTGCGTGCCCTCCTGCATCTGTGCTTCAGCCTGCTCAGGGGAACGAATAAGGTTAGCTGCAATAACAGGAATGCTGACGGCATCCTTAACAGCCTTTGCCATATATTTTCTCCAGCCGGGTTCAAATGAAGACGGCTCAAGCCAGTAGTTGAAAGTATCATATCCTGCACAGGAAACGTCAATTGCATCAACCTGCAATGCCTCAAGTGCCTTGGCAATT
This sequence comes from Acutalibacteraceae bacterium, assembly GCA_045659125.1. Taxonomy (GTDB): domain Bacteria; phylum Bacillota; class Clostridia; order Oscillospirales; family Acutalibacteraceae; genus RUG806. The sequence continues at coordinate 10,726 of JAZOWJ010000132.1, read as the reverse complement.
TTAACACCTTCTTCAAGGTTGTAGCCCTTGTCAGGCTGACCGATCTTATCATAGCATTCATCAACCGTCAGTCGAACAATAAGAGGGAAGTCTCTGCCGCATTTTTCGCGGATACCGTTGATGATATTGCTGATAAAGCGCATTCTGTTTTCAAAGCTGCCGCCGTATTCATCAGTACGCTGATTTGTAACAGGGCTGAAAAACTGCTGCAGCAGATAACCGTGCGAAGCATGCAGCTCAACACCGTCAATACCTGCCTTCTGCACACGAACAGCACCTTCAATAAATTCCTGCTCAAGCTCTTTGATTTCTTCAATTGTCAATGCTCTGACCTTACCGCCTGCAAAATAAGCAGGCTCACAGGCAGAGGGGGCCACAGACGCAGGTGCAACATTCTTTTTTATAAGTGTCGGTCCCAATGCAGGTGTCAGCTTGTACAGCAGCTTGCCGTAAAAGCCCTTGGTCAGCTTTTCCATCTGAATGCTCAGCGGAACTGTACCAACAAGCAAACCTATATTCTGTCTGCCCGGATGATGCAGCTGCACAAAGATTTTTGCATCGTGCTTGTGAATGCGTTGTGCAAGCTCGGAGAGTGAGAAAATATTATCGTCCGTGCTGGCAGACAGCTGTGCAAAAGCTGCCGAGCCGGTTTTGTCATCAATACGGCAGATTTCAGTGATAATAAGTCCCGTGCCGCCCTTTGCACGTTCCTCATAATAGTTGAGCATTTTTTCGGTTGTTTTTCCGTCAAACCGGCCGAAGCCCATAAGCATCGGTGCCATAACAATTCTGTTTTTGATTTCACAGGAACCGATGTTCATCGGCGTAAAGAGCATTTTATCAGTCATCCCACTTTACCGCCTTTCCGTCCTTAAGCTGCGCTTTGTAGTTCTCAAAGCCCTTTTGCTCCATGCCCCAATAAATCTTGCGAACAACGGGGAAGAAGCTCATCAGCACCTTTGAAATGCCGAACAGTGTACAGGGGCTTACAATTTCCTTGCCCTGCTCAATGCCTTCAACCATTTTCTGTGCAACCACATCAGCCTGCTGTACAGGGAAGGGCTTTTTGAATTTGTATTCATTTGCAGTGCGGAAGAAATTGGTTTCTGTTGCAACGGGATACAGGCAGGTCAGCTGCACATTGTCAGGCTTCTCAAGACGGATTCCCTGCTGGAAGCCGTGCATTGCAAATTTGGACGAGCTGTAAATAGTGAAGCCCGGCATTGCCATTTCACCGATTGCGGAAACGGTGATTGCAAAAATACCTTTTCTTCCGTCAAGATATTTTACATATTTCTGATATGAGTAAATGGGGGAATATACGTTGGTTTCGAACATAGCGGCCACACGGTCCCAATCCGCATAATTCATTTCTTCATAATACGGATAGCCTGCATTGGCATAAAAAATGTCAATGAAATCAAATATTTCCTCTGCTTTCTCAAAAACAGCATCCACGGCCTGTTGTGAAGAAACATCAATTTGCATAATCTCAACCTTTTCAGGATCGAATTTAACAAGATTATCCGTGTTTTTGTCCACGCAAAGAATACGGTTGTTTGCCTTTGTGAGAATTTTTAAAACCTCAAGACCAATGCCGCTGTTGCAACCTGTCAGAACAATGTTTTTGCCTGTCAGCATCACAGTGCCTCCTTATGTTTGATTGTTTTTATTATAACACATAAAAATAATACTTTCAATTATAAAAAAGATTTATGCACTTTTCTTTTCTATTGCAAATTGAAAAATATAATGCTATAATAATTTTATAAAATGGAGGTGTATGCCATGATTTTGTCAACACAGACCCATGAAACTGCTGCCCGCTTCGGCGACATGGAAGCTGTCAGACGCATTGCAGCTGCAGGCTTTGATGCTGTTGATTTTACCATGTTTGAGGATTATAACGAGCATGCATTGTTTTATTCCGACAGCTATGAGGAATATGCCTATAAGTTAAAGCAGACTGCAACCGAAAACGGTGTCTATTTCAATCAGGCACATGCTCCGTTTCCGTCGTATAGAGTGGGCGATGATGAGTATAATAAAAAGACATACCCAAAGCTGCATCGCAGCATTGAAATCTGCGGCATTCTCGGGGTGAAGAATATTATTATCCATCCTGTTGACTTCAAGGGTGACAACAAGCAGAAGAACCTTGCCATGTACAGAAGTCTTTTGCCCACAGCAAAAAAAGCCGGTGTGAAAATTGCACTTGAAAACATGTGGACACGCAATCCCCGCACTCGTAACATTTCTCCGAATGTCTGCTCGGTTTCATCTGAATTTGCAGACTTTTTGGATGCGCTTGAGAGAGATTGGTTCACCGGTTGTCTTGACCTTGGCCATATCGGCCTGATTGGTGAGGATGAGGTGCAATTTATTCATGCTCTCGGACGTGAAAGACTCACTGCATTGCATGTGCATGATACCATATTTACTGAGGATTCCCACACCCTTCCGTTTTGCGGCAAGATGGATTGGACTGCCATTACAAAAGCGCTGAAGGATATCGGTTATAAGGGGGATTTTACCTTTGAGGCGGATAATTTCCTTACCCGCGTTCCGACCGGCTTTTACGATACCGCACTCAGATATATGCACGATTGCGGAAGATACTTAATTTCCATGATCGAGGAGTAAATAAATGAAAACCGTTGCTCTTATTATCCCTTGCTATAACGAGGCAGATGTGCTCGAAATGCTCCGTACTGAGCTTTATAAAGTATGCAATCCCTTGCAGGATTTTGATTTTGAGTTTGTTTTCGTCAATGACGGCAGCAGGGATGAAACACTTAATATCATCAAGCGCTTTGCCGAAACGGACAAGCGTTGTAAGTTTATCTCATTTTCGCGTAATTTCGGCAAGGAAGCTGCCATGCTTGCCGGTATGCAGTATTCGGTTCATGCGGATTATATCGGCATTATCGATGCTGACTTGCAGCATTCCCCCGAGCTGATTCCTGAAATGCTTGAAGCCTGCGAAAAAGAGGGCTATGACGTTGCTGCAGCAAGACGCTCTGACCGTGAGGGGGAAGAAGCACTCAAGAGTGCACTTTCGGGTGCCTTCTATAAGGTCATCAACAAGGTCAGTGAAATCAATATCAACGACAGCGCACAGGATTTTCGCATCATGAAGCAGAAGGTTGTGCAATCCATTCTTTCCATGCCTGAACGTATCCGTTTTTCCAAGGGTATATTCACTTGGGTTGGCTTCAACACAAAGTGGTTCAGCCATGAAAACCGTGAGCGTGCTGCAGGTGAAACCAAATGGTCTATCCGAAAGCTTGCAAAATATGCACTCGACGGTATACTCGGCTATACCACATCGCCGCTTCGCATTGCCCTTTGGCTCGGCATTCTGCTGTGTGTGGCCGGTGTTGCTGTCGGTATATATGCAGTTGTGCGTCGCTTTGTCTGTGATGAGTTGCTCATGCAGTCCTTTGTAACGCTTTACAGTGTTCTGCTTTTGCTTGTCGGTATTCTTCTCGGTGTCATCGGTATTCTCGGTGAATACCTTGCCCGTGTGTATACGGAAATCAAGGGCAGACCTGTTTATATTATCTCTGAAACCAATACGAAATAAATAATCTGAAAGGAAAAAATAAAAATGACTGTTACCAAAACAACCAAAATCGGCGATATTCTTGACTTTGACAGAGGTGTTGCACCCTTCTTCCTGAATATGGGTATGCACTGCCTTGGTTGTCCCTCTGCAAGAAGCGAAACACTTGAGCAGGCTTGTGCAGTTCACGGTGTGAACGCCGACGAGCTTGTAGCACAGATCAATGCTTATTTCGCAAACAAATAAGTGAATCCCGGTAAACGATTAACCGCTGCAGCAGATGCTGTTCGACCCGGTAAAAGGGTTGTCGATGTCGGGACAGATCATGCGTATCTGCCTGCATTTCTGATTCTCAGCGGTAAAACACCGCATTGCCTTGGCGTTGATATCGGCGCAGGTCCACTTGAAAATGCAAAAAAAACGGTCGAAAAGTATGCACTTTCCGACCGTGTTGTCCTGCGCATTTCTGATGGCTTGCATGCAGTTGCCTCTGAGGAAGCAGAGGATATCACCATCTGCGGTATGGGCGGCACCTTAATGACGAAAATTCTGTCGGAATGCACATGGCTGCAAAAGCAGGATCTGCATCTTGTTCTGCAGCCGCAATCCCATGTGTGGGAGGTGCGTTCATTTTTGCTGCAGAGCGGATTTTTTATTGAGAATGAGCTTGTTCTCGAGGATGCAGGAAAGCTGTATATAACTGTCAGTGCATTCTTTGACGGGGAAGTCCGCGAAGCGGAAGACGGCTTTTGCTATTTCGGAACACTGCTGCAAAAGAATGATGCACTTACTCACGAATATACGGAAAATCTGCATCGTCAGTTGTGCATCCGTCTGCAGGCACTGCAGAATGCTTCTGTTTGCAATGCGGAAACCGCATGGCTGCTCAATTGCCTTGCGTTTTATGAAAAGAATAAAAACTAACTTATACGGTGGTACATTCGCGTGAAAATTTCTACTGTTTATAATTACATAGATGCCATTGCCCCCTTTGAAACCCAAATGTCCTTTGACAATGCAGGACTTCTTGTCGGCGACAGAAATGCTGAATTTCAGAATGCATTGCTTTGCCTTGATATTACACCGGCAGTGGTTGAAGAGGCAGTTCAAAAGAATTGCACACTCATCATTTCCCATCATCCCGTTATTTTTCAGGCGGTCAAAACCTGCCTTGCCGACAGTGTGCCTTATCTTCTTGCAAAAAACGGTTTAACTGCCATTTGTGCTCACACAAACTGGGATCAGGCAACAGGCGGTGTCAATGACACCTTGTGCCGGATTCTCGGCATTGATTGCTCTGCTGTTACACAGCCGAACACGGAATTCAGAATGGGAACCTTGGCAAATGCAGTTTCTGCAAAGGAATTTGCCCGTTTTGCTGCCGAAAAGCTGCAAACGGCCGTGCGTCTGACCAATGCTGACAGAATGGTAAAAACTGTTGCTGTCTGCGGTGGTGCGGGCAGTGATTATTATATGGAAGCCGCCATGCACGGTGCGGATATGCTGTTAACAGGTGAGGTCAAGCACCATGAATTTCAGGCAGCGGATGCACTCGGCTTTTCCCTTGCTGCAGCAGGGCATTATGAAACAGAAGTGCCTGCCATGACCGCATTGGCAGAAAAGCTGCGTGTTGTGTTCCCGATGAATACTTTCTTTGTCAGTGAACTGAAAAATCCGGTCGAAACGGTGATGTAAATGGGAACAGACGGACTTTTTCTGCATTTTCTGAAAAATGAAATTGCCGCCTTTGCTGTTGGCGCAAGGGTTGAAAAAATTTATCAGCCTGCCAAGCACGAAGCGGTTTTGTTGCTGCGCACCCGAACCGAGCAGAGAAAGCTTTTTTTCTCGGCTTCAGGTAATTATCCTCGGGTGCATTTTACCAACATGGCGGTTGAAAACCCGATGAAGCCGCCCATGCTTTGCATGCTTTTAAGAAAGCATCTGTCGGGAGCCATTGTCAAAAGTGTATCGCAGGTCGGGCAGGACCGCATTCTGCGATTTGATTTTGATGCAACCAATGAAATCGGTGACCGCGTCAACCGTGCGCTCATCATTGAAATCATGGCACAGTACAGCAATATTATTCTGTTGGATGAAAACGAGGTTATCATCGATGCGGTCAAACGAGTCGATGAAACTAAATCCAGTGTGCGTGAGATTTTACCGCATGTGCACTACTGTCTGCCACCGCAGCAGAATAAATTGTCCTTTACCCGAAATACGGCAGAGGAACTGACCGCAGGTGTTCTTGCAAAAGAAAACAAGCAGCTGTCAGGCGCTGTTCTCGGCAGCATTGAAGGTATTTCGCCCTTGCTTGCCAATGAAATTGCCTATCGTGTCACACTGGGTGATGTTGCTGTAAGGGAAATGTCATCTGCCATGCAGGCAAGGCTTGCACAAGAGCTGTCCGAGCTGCAGCAAAAGGTGCTTACTGACAGTGCAAATGCATGGTTCTGCACCGATGCCGACGGGCAGATTGCCGAATATTCCTATATGCCTGTCACGCATCATCCCATGTGCGTAAATGCAAAAACGGCAGACAGTTTTTCTGCTTTGCTGGATACCTACAGCTTCGGCAAGGAGCGTTATTTCCGTTCAAAGGCCAAGGCTGCGGATTTGTTCAAAACCGTGGAAACACTCATCGAACGAACGGCAAGAAAGCTTGTTCTGCAGAACGAGGAGCTGAAGGCTTGTGCAGACAAGGAAACCAAGCGCATTTATGCCGAGCTTATCAATGCCAATCTCTATCAGCTCGAGAAGGGCGCATTTTATTACGATATCCCCAATTATTACGATGATTATAATATTGTCCGCATCCCCGTGCAACCGCATCTGACCCCCACTGCAAACGCACAACGGTATTATAAGGAATATCGAAAGGCGCAAACGGCAGAAAAGATGCTGACCGATCTCATCGAAAAGGGTGAGTCGGAGCTTGCATATTTCAAAACGGTCGAGGATGCACTGTCCCGTGCGCAGACCGAGCGCGAGCTTAGTGAAATCCGAGCCGAGCTCAAGCAAGCAGGTTATATCAAAAAGACCGCACAGGATAAAAAGAACACCAAGCCATTACCGCCCCTGGAGTTTACAAGTCCGAACGGTTTTGCGGTGTATGTCGGCAGAAACAATCTGCAGAATGACCGCTTGTCTTTGAAAACAGCCGCCAAAAATGACTGGTGGTTCCATGTGCAGAAGGCACCGGGCTCGCATGTTGTGCTTGCAGCAGGCAATGAAGAAGTGCCTGCCGAGGACATGGAATATGCTGCAGCGGTGGCTGCATTTTACAGCTCACTGGCTTCGGGCGGCTTGGTTGAGGTCGATTTCACGCAGGTTCGCAATCTGAAAAAGCCCCCTGCATCCGCGCCGGGCTTTGTCATTTATCATGTTTACAAAACCATGCGCATTCAACCGCGTGACCCCGAAAAGCTATGAAGCTGAATAAGGAATTCTACTTGTGTGACGGCATGACCCTGAGCCGTGCCTTACTCGGAAAGGTGCTGTGCAGAAAAACCGAAAACGGTATCCTGAAAGCACGCATTGTTGAAACCGAAGCTTACATGGGGCAAGGTGATAAGGCTGCGCATGCATCCAAGGGAAAAACAGACCGCACCGCGGTGTTGTTTGAGGATGGCGGTCGGGCTTATATTTATCTGATTTACGGTATGTACTGCTGTCTGAATATTTCCGCTAATGGCAAGGACATTCCCGACTGTGTTCTCATTCGTGCGTTGGAGCCTCTGCAAGGCATGGAAAGCATGTGCAAAAGCCGTAAAACGGATAAAATTCTTAATCTTTGTTCAGGTCCCGGTAAGCTGTGTCAGGCAATGCAGCTGTCAAAGCAGGACAATGCAACGGATTTGACAGGCGAGCAGATCTGGATTGAGGATGACGGCTTTGTTGTCAAGGAAATTGCCGCATCAAAGCGAATCAATATTGACTATGCCGAAGAAGCCATCGACTTCTTATGGCGGTTTTATATTCCCGACAGTGCGTATCTGTCTGTCAAGGAGAGGAAGAAAAAATGAAAAAGATATTCTGTTTGTTATCGGCTGTTTTGCTGCTTTTGTGTGTCGGCTGTTCGCAGCAGACGGACACATCGTCTGCTGAACCGACCGTCACCGAAGCGCCGACAACAGAGCCTGTGACAGTAGCCCCCGAGCTGCTGCCGTCCGTATATGAAGACGCATCTGCTTTTGTTGCAGCAGGTAACATTGAAATTGCTGCACCGCAAGGAGCAACAGAGGTGTCGCAGATGATTCTGTTTCAGGAAATCAGTCAGGTGCAGTTTGTGTTCAATGATGTTCTGTATACATACAGAGCCGCTTCGGCAGCAACAGGCCGCGAAGGCTATGCGCTGACAGGTATTTTCGGTGAAACGGAATACCTTGAGGATGCAGTTTCTTATTCCAATGCTGCCGTTGACGGTGACATACAGGCATATCTTCTGACAAACGGCGCCATTTTGCTGTGGACTGCCGATAACATCAACTACAGCCTTGTTGCATCAGGCGGAACTTTTGATGCGCTTTGTGCAGTTGCAGATTTAATTTTGAAATAATATAAACTGAAATAAAGAATGTGAGGAATGAATTATGGCAAAATATGCAATCGGTGTTGACTACGGCACACTTTCAGGCAGAGCCCTGCTTGTTGATGTGCACAGCGGTGAAGAGCTTTGCTCTGCAGTGCTTGATTATCCCCATGCAGTTATGGATGAAGCATTGCCCTGCGGTAAAAAGCTTGGTGTAGACTGGGCACTGCAGCATCCGCAGGACTATCTTGATGTTCTTTATACAACCATTCCGCAGGTGCTTAATGAATCCAAAATCGATCCCAGGGATGTTATCGGTATCGGTCTTGACTTTACTGCCTGCACCATTCTTCCTGCCAAAAAAGACGGCACACCGCTGTGTTTTATGGATGAATACAAGAGTGAGCCCCATGCTTATGTAAAACTGTGGAAGCATCATGCAGCGCAGGGACAGGCAAACAAGCTCAATGAAATTGCCGAAGCACGCGGCGAAGAATGGCTTAAGAACTACGGCGGAAAGATTTCTTCCGAATGGGCGATTCCGAAAATCTGGCAGGTGCTTGATGAAGCCCCCGAAATCTATGCAGCAGCCGACACCTTCATTGAAGCTGCTGACTGGGTTACCTGGCAGCTTTGCGGTCAGGAAAACAGAAGTGCATGCTGCGCAGGCTACAAGGAAATGTGGAACAAGCGCACAGGCTATCCTTCCAAGGAGTTCTTCAAGGCTCTTGACGAAAGACTTGAAAATGTTGTTGAAGAAAAGCTTGGCCGTGAAATCAGCCCCATGGGCGGTAAGGCAGGCACGCTGACTGCTGAAATGGCAGCCAAAACAGGCCTTTGCGAAGGTATTGCCGTTGCTGTCGGCATCATCGATGCACACGTTTTCGTTCCTGCTGTCGGTATTGCAGAAGAAGGCAAAATGCTTGCAATCATGGGCACTTCCACTTGTCATATGCTGCTCGGCAAGGAAGAAAAGCAGGTGCAGGGTATGTGCGGTGTTGTTGAAGACGGCATTCTGCCCGGCTTCTTCGGCTACGAAGCAGGTCAGTCCTGCGTTGGTGATCATTTTGCATGGTTTATTGACAACTGTGTTCCTGAATCTTATAAAAAGGAAGCTGCTGAAGCAGGTCTTAATATTCATAAATTCCTGCGCTCCAAGGCTGAAAAGCTCAAAGCAGGTGAATCGGGTCTTGTTGCTCTTGACTGGTGGAACGGCAACCGTTCCTGTCTTGTTGACGTGGATCTGACCGGTATGATGCTTGGCATGACCCTGCAGACCAAGCCCGAGGAAATCTACAGAGCACTCATTGAAGCCACCGCATACGGCACAAGAATGATTATTGAAACCTTCCGTGAATACGGTGTGCCCGTGCATGAATTCTATGCAGCAGGCGGTATTGCAAAGAAAGACCCTATGACCATGCAGATTTATGCAGACATTATCCGTATGCCTATTCATATTGCAGGCAGTGACCAGGGCGGTGCTCTCGGCTCGGCTATCTTCGGTGCTTGCGCTGCGGGTAAGGAAAACGGCGGCTATGATGATGTCTTTGAAGCTGCTGCAAAGCTCGGTAAGGTTATGGATACTGTTTATTATCCCAATGAAGAAACCGCAGCTGTCTATGATGAGCTGTTTGCCGAATACAGAATCCTGCACGATTATTTCGGCAGAGGTGCAAATGATGTTATGAAGAGACTCAAGAACATCAAGAAGAAAGTTACAGGTGTATAAGAATGAAAAGCAATAAATTTTATTTTGTCGTCGGTTCGCAGCATCTTTACGGACCTGAAACCCTCGAAATGGTTGATGCGGATGCAAAGGCAATGGTGGATGGCTTTAATGCCGATTCATCCATTCCTTGCGAAATCGTTTTTCTGCCTTGTGTAAAAACATCCTCTGAAATTGCGGATGTTATGAGCAAAGCCAATAATGACCCTGCCTGCGCAGGTGTCATCTGTTGGATGCATACCTTCTCTCCGTCTAAAATGTGGATCAAGGGCCTTTCCATGCTGCAAAAGCCCTATCTGCATCTCAATACCCAGTTCAACCGTGACATTCCCTGGGGCACGATTGACATGGACTTTATGAACCTCAATCAGTCTGCACACGGCGACCGTGAGCACGGATATATCACTGCACGTCTGAACAAGGCACGCAAGGTCATTGCAGGCCATTGGGAAAATGCTGAATTCCGTGCAGAAATCGGTGTCTGGATGCGTGCTGCCGTCGGTTACAAGGAAAGCATGTCGCTTCGCTGTCTGCGCATTTCCGATAATATGCGCTCTGTTGCCGTTACCGACGGTGACAAGGTCGAAGCACAGTACAAGCTCGGCTGGGAAATCGAGCACTACGGTGTCGGTGATATCATCGCTTATGTTGAAGCTGTGACTGAAACGGAAATCGATGCACAGATTGAAGAATATAAAAAATATTACACCTTTGCGACCGATAACATGGATGCTGTGCGTTATCAGGCTCGTGAAGAAATTGCAATCAAGCGCTTTATGGATGAACGCGGCTTTACCGCATTCCATACAAACTTTGAAGATCTGCAGGGACTTCGTCAGCTGCCCGGTCTTGCTTCGCAGGATCTCATGCGTCAGGGCTACGGCTTCGGTGCAGAGGGTGA
>JAZOWJ010000131.1:0-5677 GCA_045659125.1 Acutalibacteraceae bacterium | reverse complement strand
GTGCCGCGCCACATCTGATTTTCATGGATATCCTCGTAGTTATCCGGAAATATCCCGCCGAAGTTATCCATGATCTGCCGGGCAGCCTTTTGCAGATTCCTGGCCCGGTTATAGTAGCCCAGCCCCTGCCACAGCTTCATCAACTGTTCCTCCGGCAGACGAGCCAAATCAGCTACCGTGGGCACTGCGGTCATGAAGCGTTCATAATACCCCAGTACCGCGGCTACCCTTGTCTGCTGCAGCATGATTTCGGACACCCATACGCGGTAGGGTGTCACACACCTGCGCCACGGCAGGTCACGGGCATTTTCTTTATACCATGCAACAAGACGGGCAACAGCTTCCCTGTCCGTCACCTGAAAAAAATTCATATATCACACTCTGAAAAAATATTATTTCTTATTATAACACACTTTTCCTTTAAAAGCAATTAAAAAAACAGGTATTGCGCACTTCACAAGGAAAAGGTCACAAGCCTCATGAAGTGCACATTATCCTGTTTCGAATCAAAGCAGAGCTGCCAGACTGCGCTCGATGGCACAGGCGCCTGCTTCCTTGTAGAAATCGTTTCTTTTTATATGCATCTGCTCATGCCGCAAGCTTCTTCTCTGCTGTTCGGCAGAAAGACGGCAATTGAGATACACATTGTAATCCCCCTCGGCATCGGGAATGGTGAAGGCACGCACACCGACAGGCATGGGCAACAAGCGGATAATAACCTCGTTCAATTTTTTCTCCTTATATACATTATCATAATCACGGCTGTGCAATCAGTGCATTGACAACCTTCAGAATGGTATCAAGCTCCTCTGCACTTGCTTTTGCAGACAGGTCAAACAGCATACGGCGCTTGCGAAAAAGCTCATCGCGCATATAATCGACCGTTTCCGCCTGCTCGACAGGCAGCAGACTGTCTACGGAAATATCGAAATATGCGGCAATGGCACGCAAGGTTTTTGCGCTGAGCTGCTTGGTGCGCCCCATTTTCAGCTCCGTAAACACCGAGCTGCGCACACCGATTTCGCCCGCAAGAACCGACAGCTTTATGCCGTGCTCATCGCAAAGCGATTTAATTCGTAAATAGGTTGCATCCATTGCTTTCTCCGTTTTGTCACAAAAATAGGATTTTTTCAGAAAACCCCTTGACATTTACAGAATTCTGTAATATTATCATGTTGTAATTCACAGAATGCTGTATAATTATCATCCACAATGCAATTATAATACATTTTTCTGTATTTGTCAAGAGGATTTACAGTATATTATTGTCAGTATTCTGTATTTTTTTAAAGATAGCGGACGAATAACCGCAGACAGGGAGGAAAAATGTCAAACAAAACAGAAGAAGCCAACATTCAGTGTCCGTTTTACCTGCGCTCCACGGATTTGCGCATCTGTTGTGAGGGCTACCTGCACAACACCTGCATGATCACCTCATTTCCGGACAAAAAAAGCGCCGTCTCCCATATGAAAGCCTGCTGCTTCCTGGTAGACGGCGGTGATTGCCAATTTGCAAAAATGTTATTCAGTAAATATGAAGATAATTAGTCGGTAAAATACTGCTTTTTGAAAATTTCAAAAACAGCATCAATGGTTTCATCGTCTTCAATGCCGATGTAGTTATCATATTCGGGATCATCCAGATCCTCAACCACTTCAAGAACATACAGCATTTCTTCATTCGGTTCTCCGACCTCGGGAAGCGGAAGCAGAACAATGAAATCGCGGTTGTCATATTCAACCGTATCAATAATTTCATAGCGCTCCTTGTTGCCTTCCTCATCGTGCAGAACAAGAATATTTTCGCTTTCGGGCTGTTTTTTGTTGTTGCTCATAGCTTTTATAACTCCTTTATTGATTTTCATTATTATTTTGCACAAAAACCGGTTCCAGACCGACAGAGGCACGCAGGGTCGTTCTTGCATCTGCGGAATCGATGTCGCCATCTGCGTCACGGTCTGCCGCAAACAGGGCATTGCCGATAAGTGTTTCCAGCTCAACACTGCAGCGAAGAATCAATCTTGCATCGGCAGCAGTGATCTTGCCGTCCAGATTTGCATCCCCGGGCAGATAGCCCGTCATGGTTACATAAATTGTATAGGTAACACTGTAGTCACCGTAACGCAGCTCCACGGTCTTTTCACCGCATGTGTCTGTATCGAAGGTGTATACCTCCCAATTGGACAGCTCTGCCCTGGCACCGCTTTCGTAAATGCCGTTCACAACCGTGTTTGTGCCGTCAAAAACAGCACCCTGCATATAAACCGTTCGTCCGGGATTTGCAAGCTCAATGCCGATCAGCTTTGCCTCAACCATCTCCATCACAACCGTGGTCTCAACCCCCCGGTAGCGGACAGTGATTTCATTTTCCCCCAAAACAGCGGCTGCAGGATCAAAAATCACCTCACAGGCAGAGCCCTGCACTATTTCGGTATCACCGTTGGTGTAAATCAAGGTCAGAGCAAGACCGTTGAAATTCGGCTTGCGGGTATCACTGAAAAAGGTCTTATTATAGGGCTGACGCAGAATTTCCAGTCGGGCAGGCTGCTTTTCGACCGCAGTAACGGTGTAGGAGGTCGTGATTTCGGGATACAGATACCCGATCGTCACTGTATGCTCACCGAGCGAAAGTGCGGTGTCATCCAGCGGCTTTCCGTCCAGGGTGAATGTAAAATCGGGATTATCCTTCATATCATTCCATGTAAAAATACGATCCACCCTGCCGTCACGGTACTGTGCACGGACCACAAGACCTTCCATGGAGATGCTTTGTCCCTCAATGAATTGCTGCGGAGCATTGCCCTCAACAGAAAGCTGCCTGACAGGCACCTTTTCAACCGACACGGTAAAGGTATAAGTAAAGCTTTTGTTGCTTGAAAAGCTTCTGTAATACACAGTCACGTCCTTCGGACCGACGGTATCAAAGCCGGGCAGATACAGGTAATAATCCGTAACATCAATTCTGTCGTTGTTTTCATAAACAACACTGACAACCATGCCTGTTTCGTCAAATTCATCTTCACCGACAATATAATTGAGCTTATACGGCAGTGAAATTTCGATTCCGACGATTTTATCATCCGCATAATCGTCACTCATTTTTTTCATATCCGACAGTCTGATCCAACCGCCGGCAGAATTGGATTTGCGATACACATAGCCGTAGCCGAAGCGCGTTTCCGTAACCTGCACAACGGTTCCTTTGAAAACATCGCATATAAAAGCACCGTTTTCGGCAGCCTCTGCCAGCATAGGGGTGCTTTCTGCCGTCACGACATATGTTTCTCCGTCGGCTGCAACCGCTGATGGCATAAACGGAAGCATCAGAAAAATAATCATCAGAATTGCGCCGATGCGTTTGCAAGTTTTTTTCATTTTATTCCCCACTTGTAATATTTTAATCATATTACATTATTATATCAATGTCACAGCCTTCTGTCAAGAATGCACAAACGGAAGTTTTTACCGCAACGGAAAATTGCATACAGCATCCTGTTTCTGTTTATATATTGAATTATAAAAAACAGTTGACATCCCTTTGTGCTTCATGTAAACTGAAAAAAAAGAATACCGCAAAAAGGAGCGCTTCAAAATGAAAAAGAAAATGCTTTTTCTGATTTGCATATTGTCACTCTGCCTTGCATTCGGCGGTTGCATCAGCATCAGCGGTGACATGCCTGCCGTGGCAACCGACCCGCAGGGAAATGTTGTTACCAAGGCCGACAACAACGGCTATGTTGTGAACTATTATAATGTAAATAATGGTACTGCTGCTTCTGCAGATGCCAACACACAGCCCGTGCAGCAGACACAGCCGTCTGCCGAAATGCCTGTCACCGTTTCGCCCGAAAGCACACCGTCACAGCAGAGCACATCCCTTACACTTGCAACAGATGAGGAAAAGCTCAATTTCTTCAACATGGCAGTCAATAAGGTCAAGGCGCAGAATGCAGGCTTCAAAAAATCCAAAAAGACCGTCGGCTCCGAAATGACCCTGACCAACAACCTTGTCAACACCATTGCAAACATGCTCAAGAATTCCCTGCTGCCCAATGACACAACCGAAACTCTTGTCAACAAGGGGGAATCCAGCATTGATGTCATGTCCCCTCCCGGTCAGACCTTTGTTTCCGCACTGACCACCTCGGATATTCAGAGCATCACCTGCGAAACGGTCGGCTCCGATTATGTGATTACGGTTTACATTCCCGACGCCACCAACCCTGACGCAGCAAGCAGTGTGTACGCAAAAATATTTGAATTCATCACCGTGGATGACATTATGAACATCTATGCTCCGAAAATGAATGCAACGGTTGAACGCGGTAACGTATTTTTCGACTTCACAGGCTGCTACGCAAAAGCAACCATTGCCGCTGACGGCACTCTTAAAGGCTACGAAACCTTCGTCAACGGAACCATGCGCCTGACAAACGGCAAAATCCGTGCATTTACAACAGACCTCAGCATTGTTCTTTCCAGCACCACCACCTATACGGATTTCCAATGGTAAGGCTGAATTTGGCCGATTTTATCAGACAATTTTAACTTTTTTTAAATTATCCTATTGACAATCGGGCTTTTATGATGTAAATTATTCTTGTATTGCACATTGTCTCGTGCATCACGTCAAAATCGGATTTTTTCCGATAATAACGAAAGGGGTTTGTCCTGAAATGAAAAAGCATATCAGCAAAATAATCGCTATCGTCTGCCTCATCGCAATGATGAGCGCAATGGCTGCATGCACGCAGACCATCCAGATCGCATTTGTCGATGCAAACGGTGATGTTTACAATCCGTTTGAAAACATCGGTACCGGTACCGTCAACGTTTACGGCGGCGGCTCCTCCAACGGCGGCTCTTCTGCTCCCGCTACCACAGCTCCTGCAGTACAGGATACCACAGCTGCTCCGGCAACTGATGCTCCTGCTGCTGATGCTCCCGCAGCTGAAGACACCACTGCTGCTCCCGCAGATGCTGCACCCACAGGTGCTCCCGCAACCAAGGATGAAATCATTGCTTTCTACAAATCTGCTGCTGACAAGATCAAGAATGACGGTGCTGCAGGCTACACCAAGAAGGAATGGCAGTTCATCAGCGAAATCAACATCGGTGCTGACATGATCAACTCTGCTGTTGAAGGCGTTGTTGCAGGCTTCATGACCACTGAAGAAGAAGCAGGCGAACAGGTCAACGAAAAGGGCACAGATGATGCCAAGAACCGCTTCCCCGCTTTCACTCTTACTGACAACAGCTTCATCGTAAGCGCAGAATGCACCACCAATGCCGCAGGCAACTACGTCATCAAGATGGTTTGCGCAGATGAAGACACACCGCGCAAGGACGGCTCCAGCAAGCTCGGTCAGGTTACTCAGTCCCTCATCTATTGGGAAGATCTTGAAAAGACCCTCAAGGAAGATCCTACCGTTACAAAGATCCTTACCGCTTATGACGGCGTTCATGTTATCTACACCGGCTACACCGTAACCGCTGAAATCACTCCCGACGGTCAGTTCGTTTCCATGGACCACGTTGGTAACATCCACATTGAAATCGGTTCCGCTAAGATCCTCATCGCTACCATCAAGGACAAGAGCGCTAACCTCACCAACACCTGCAAATACTACAACTTCAACTATTAATCAAGTCGGATCGTAGCCATGTCGTTCTGTGA
>JAZOWJ010000130.1:0-2555 GCA_045659125.1 Acutalibacteraceae bacterium | reverse complement strand
ACAGTGTTTCGGACATGAGTCTTGGTAACTTCTCAATGGGATCGGATATTTATCTGTATCAGATTTTCGGGCTCAAGCCGTTGGCACTCGCAAAGGCAAGGGCAGGTCTGACACTCTTCGATATGCTCAACGATCCGCTGTCAGCGGTCATTGTTGACAGAATGCGTACCCGTTGGGGCAAATTCAAGCCCTTCCAGTTCGGAACGATTATTCCGAGCACACTGCTTGGTATGTTCAACTGCTTCATGCCGCTGATTGCCTTGTATTTCGGCATGAATGCGCACGAGAAGCTGATTATGTATATGGCAAGTGCCTACATCGGTGAAACCATCGGGGCACTGTTCAGCGGCTCGGGCTATATTGACCTCGTATTTACACCAAACCCGCAGGAACGAACGAGCCTGCTGACCGCTGCCAAGTTCTTGTCAGATATGTATGCAAAGCTGCCAAGTCAGCTGGCAACGGTCATCTTTGACCTCGTGGATCACGGGGTCATCAAAACGGACCTTGTGAAAATGTATGTCATCCTGAACACCATCGTGTGGACGATCACCACCGTGCCGAGCTTTATATGGGCATTCGTCAGCAAGGAGCGAGTTCCGCAATCGCTCAAGCCCCCTGCTGCTTCTGCAAGCATTCTGTCGGTATTCAAAAACAAGCCCCTGCTTATTTACACCCTTTCGGGAGCCATCGACAATATTCAGATCGGTACGGCAGAATCGCTGTATTTCCGCAATGTATTGGGACTTAATTCCTTCGGTACTGTATGGGGCATTCCCGGCGGCCCGATTTCTTATTACAGCTATGTGCTTGCTCCCAAATTCCGCAAGCGCTTCTCCACCAAAACACTGTGGCTGATGCAAAGATTTTCCATCATCATTTCAGAAGGCGCATTCTTCCTTGTGGGTATTGCAGGCGGCACAAAATTCAAGCTGTATTCCAAGGTCAGTGTCATGGGCGTTATGTTCATGCTCGGTAATTGCCTTGAAATGGTATTCTATGCAACCAAGAAAATTGTCGGCACCGAAATCAGCTACGAGGTGCAGGACTACTGCGAATGGAAAAACGGCTTCCGTGTGGAAGCAACAACAGGACTTCTTACCAACTATTGGGGTAAGGTGCAGGGCTACCTGTTAAGCCTTCTCAATGCATGGATTCTTGAAAAATGGGCAGGCTTCGAGTCGGGTGCACTTGCCGTGCAGAGCGAAAAAACCAAATACCGTCTGTTCATTATGGCATACGGTCCGCGTCTGATTCCCGACATCCTTTGCACATTGCCGATGTTCTTCTACAACATTGATACCAAGACCCGTGAGAGAATGTATCGCGAGCTGCAGGAAATCCGCATGAAAAAAGCCGCCGAGGTGGAAGCCCTCGCAAAAGAAAACGAATAAAACAAAAAACTGCAATCCGATTTGCTTCGGGTTGCAGTTTTTGCATGTTCAATTATTGCAGATAAAGGGCTCGCCATGCGGCTTTTCTTGTTTCGGTGATGTTGTACTCTTTTAAAAGAAAATCGTCAAAGCTGTCGTAATTTTTCACCGCTGCGGTGTAAGCTGCGTTGAACTGATGCAGATCTACGGTTTCGCAGAACTGAATGACCTCACGAAGTCGCTTTTCCTTGCGCAGCATCAGCAGCAAAAACTGTGTTTTTCGGTTGTGCCATTTTACATAGTCATTGCTCAATAAATATTGCTGCAGAATCCGGTCTGCAGGTCTGCCAAGGCAATATTCAATCACGGCTGCAGCCATACCTGTACGGTCCTTGCCCTCGGAGCAATGGAACAAAATCGTTTCACCCTTGTCCATGCAATCAAAAAGATGCGACCATGTTTTTTTTGCAAACGGCATGGATGCATAGACCATATATTTCTGTCTGCGCATTTCGTCAATGCCCTCACCCTTGAGTGCAAGCACACGGTCGGTCTGCTCCTTTGACACAACCACAAGACTGAAATCCTTGTTGTCAAAAACAGGCAGATGGGTGTATGTGCTTCCCTTGGGCACATAGTCGGGCTTGTTTGCAACCTCCTCGTTGCTGCGCAGGTCCAGCACGGTGTCAATATGCAGATCGTCGAGCATGCCTTTTCCTTCGTCGGATAAATCAAACAGGGAAGCCGAGCGAATGAGCTTGCCGTAGCGGATTCCTTTTCCGTTGTCACACATCAGTCCGCCCATGTCACGGAAATTATTGGGCTTCTTTTTCATCTTTTTCAATATTTTTTCACCTTTATTATGGCAGCGGTGTTGGCTTCAATATGCACCGTGTCACCGCAGAGTGTGCAGTTGAACAGGGCTTCTTGTGCCGTAATACCGCTGTGTAAATGATAGTCAATGGGATGGTCATTGCGGTTTGCAATGACGAGAATGTCGTTGCCGTCAAGCCCCTTGCGCAAATAGCAAACGCATTGCAGCATGGCTGAAACGGGAACAAAATCACCATCCGCCAATGCATTTTCCTGTCTGCGGACTGCACCGAGTGCCTGCATGTAGGCAAGAAGCTCCCTGTCCTCATTGCCCCACGGATAGCAGCCGCGGTTGAACGGATCGTTGCA
>JAZOWJ010000129.1:0-14973 GCA_045659125.1 Acutalibacteraceae bacterium | reverse complement strand
CAATTGAATTACTTTATATTACAATGCGTGAGGTTTGGCGAATCAGCCAAAACCGCACGCATTTCTTTGTGCGATTTTAACAACAAGAAAGAGGTTTTTTGCTATGGCGCATGCACAATCCGTTTCACAATCGCAAGTCCCCGCAAAAAGCATTTCCGCACAATCCGAAATAAAAATTGTTCCCAGAAGAAGCCGCCTTGCAGTGCTTTTGCGGCTGAAAAAGATGCCTGCGTTGGTCAAAAAGAATGCAGTCACGGTGGTGGCCTTTGTTGCTGCTGTGGTGACAAGCATCATCGTTCCGCCCGACGCACAGTATCTTGGCTATTTTGATGTCAAAACCCTGACCTGTCTGTTCTGTGTTCTTGCCGTTGTGTGTGCACTCAAAAATATCCGCTTTTTCTATATTCTCGCACAGCGCATTGTGCAGTGCTTCAGGAACGCACGCATGAGTGTGCTTGCATTGGTTTACATTACCTTTATCGGCAGCATGCTCATTGCAAACGATATGGCGCTGCTTACCTTTCTGCCGTTGGGCTACTTCGTGCTGCATACCACGCAGAAGGAAAAATACATGGCCTTCTGTTTTATTATGCAGAACATTGCCGCAAACCTTGGCGGTATGCTGACTCCCTTCGGCAATCCGCAGAATCTGTATCTGTATACCAGATTCAACATCCCGACAGGTGAGTTCATGGGCATTATGGCACTGCCCTTTGCAGTGTCGATTGCACTCATCACCGTTTTGTGCCTTGTTTTTGTGAAGCCCGAGCCCCTGCAGCTGACCGACAGCGGTGACACCCTGCCCAAGGGAAGAACGGCCTTGTATCTTGTGCTGTTTGCATTGAGCATTGCCATTGTGTTCAGAGGCATTCCGTATTGGGTCGGCTTGCTCGTGATTCCCGTTGTTCTGCTGTTTGCAGACCGCGATGCGCTCAAAAAGGTGGACTATCCGCTTTTGCTGACCTTTGTTTTCTTCTTCATTTTTGCAGGCAATATGGCAAGAATTGACCTTGTTCGCAATGTCTTTTCGGCTTTGCTTGAAAAAAGCACCCTGCTGTTCAGTGTGCTGTCCTGTCAGGTCATCAGCAATGTGCCGAGTGCCATTCTGCTGTCACAGTTTACGGAAAACTATACCGATCTTCTTGTCGGTGTCAACATCGGCGGTGTGGGTACACTGATTGCATCCCTTGCAAGTCTGATCACCTTCCGTGAATACACAAAGCACAATCCCGGCAAAACCGCAAAATATATCGGTCTGTTTTCTGCCTTCAATTTCGGCTTCCTTGCCGTGCTTGCAGGTGTTATGACCGCTTACAACCATTTCGCATAAGCTTTCTGCATTGCTGACAACCGTGAAACGAGGGTTTTGCGGTTGTTTTTTTGTTGCAATTTTTTTAATTTTATGTTATGCTCTATAATGGATATTTTTGAGCAGGAGGAAAGTTATGAAAGACCCGAGAGAAATTTTAGCCCAAATGACCCTGGAAGAAAAAGCCGCCATGCTTGACGGTGCCGATTTCTGGCATATGCAGGGCATGGAAAAATATGATATTCCGTCTGTAACCGTCTGCGACGGGCCGCACGGTCTGCGTAAAAAGGACTACAGCAAAAAAGGCATCAGCCTTTCCACCAGTGTTCCGGCAATCAGCTATCCCACAGCTGTTACCACAGCTTGCTCGTGGGATCCCGAGCTGCTGTTTGAAATGGGTACAGCCCTCGGCAAAAAGTGCCTGAAGGAAGAGGTCGGCGTGCTTCTCGGCCCCGGTATCAACATGAAGCGCTCTCCGCTTTGCGGCAGAAACTTTGAATATTTTTCGGAAGATCCCGTTCTTGCAGGTGAGGTCGCAGCAGGATTCATCAACGGTGTGCAGAGCATGGGTGTCGGTACATCCCTCAAGCACTTTTGTGCAAACAGCCAGGAAACCCGCCGTATGACCTGCGATTCCGTTGTTGATGAGCGCGCACTTCGCGAAATCTACCTGACCGGCTTTGAAATTGCCGTAAAAAAGGCAAAGCCCTGGACGGTCATGAACTCCTATAATAAAATCAACGGTGACCATGGCTCCGAAAATAAGCACACCCAGATTGAGATTCTGCGTGATACATGGGGCTTTGACGGTGTTGTTGTCAGTGACTGGGGTGCAGTCAACGACCGTGTAAAGGGTCTTGCAAACGGCAACGACCTTGAAATGCCCTCCTCCTCAGGCTCGGGTGCTGCAAAAATTGTTGCAGCTGTCAAGGACGGAACACTCGACGAAAAAGTGGTCAATGAACGCGCACTCAATGTTCTCAAGCTTATCAAAAAATGCGCAGACGGTGCACAGCCCGGCTATGCTTACAACGATCTTGACGATCAGGCTTTTGCAAAGAAGGTTGCTTCGCAGAGCATGGTTCTTCTCAAAAACAACGGCATTCTGCCGCTTGCAAAGGGCAAGAAGATTGCTCTTATCGGTGAGCTTGCAAGAACTCCCCGTTATCAGGGTGCAGGCAGCTCACACATTGTTCCCACACAGCTCGACAATGCCCTCGACGAATTTAAAAAAGCAGGCATTGCCGTTGACTTTGCTCCCGGTTATGAGCTGAAGGCAAAGAAGGCAAAGAAAAATGCCGCTCATCTGCAGCAGGCAATTGAAGTCGCAAAGAAGAACGACATTGCCGTTGTGTTCATCGGTCTTACCGACGATTACGAAGCAGAAGGCTACGACAGACAGCACATGAAGCTGCCCGAGGCACACGATATTCTTGTGCAGGAAATCGTCAAGGCAAACCCCAATACTGTGGTTGTGCTTTCCGGTGGTTCTCCTGTTGAAATGCCGTGGAATACTGAAGTTTCTGCAGTGCTCAATGCCTATCTCGGCGGTCAGGCAGGTGCAGGTGCAATCGTTGACATCCTCACCGGTGCGGTCAACCCCTGCGGTAAGCTTGCCGAAACCTATCCCATGACCTATGCCGACACACCTGCCGTCAATAACTATCCCGGCAATCCTGCCAGTGTGGAATACAGAGAAAGCATCTACATCGGCTATCGTTACTATGAAAAGGCAAACAAGGCTGTCCGTTATCCCTTCGGTCACGGTCTGTCCTACACAAGCTTTGAATATTCCGACCTGAAGCTCGACAAGACATCTATGAGCGAGGAGGAAACTCTTACCGTTACCTTCACCGTCAAGAATACAGGTGATGTTGCAGGTGCTGAAATTGCACAGCTGTATGTGGCTGACAAGGAAAGCACAATTTACCGTCCCGTCAAGGAGCTCAAAGCATTCAAGAAGGTCTTCCTCGAGGCAGGCGAAGAAAAGGAAATCACCCTCACCCTCGAAAAGAGAGCCTTCGCATTCTTCAATGTTCTTGTCAATGACTGGTGCGTCGAAAGCGGTGCATTCGAGATCCTTGTCGGTGCATCGAGTGCTGATATCAGACTCAACGCAACCGTCAATGTCACTGCAAAGGACATTGCTGTTCCCGATTACAGCATTCTGGCACCCTGCTATTACACGGCAGATGTGCAGAATGTTTCCGAGCAGCAGTTTGTTGCCGTGCTCGGCAGAGAGCTTCCGCCTACAGAAAAGAGCAAGGACAGAACACTCGACCTCAATGACACCTTTGAAAGCTCTGCCCACACCAAGTGGGGTAAGCGCCTGTTTGCAATGCTGACCGCACTCATTCCTGCAGGTATGGCACAGGCAATTGCTGTGCAGACACCATTCCGCGACTTTATCTCCATGTCGGGCGGTGTATTCAGCGAAAGCATGGCAGAGGGTCTGCTGCGCATCCTCAACGGCGAAAAGGGCGGTGTGAGAATCATTCTCAAGGGCATCCCCGGTGCAATCAAAGGCATCGGTCCGCTGATGTCGAACATCTGAAAAAAAAGAACCTGCATTCAATTGCGAATGCAGGCTTTTTTTGAGCCCTCAACACCGTAAAAGTAAGTTGGCATCAGGTGGGAGTAATTTTTTTATCTCATCAATGAAAAATCGAGCATCATCTGCACCTTCCAATCCTTCAGGTAAACGAAGCCATTTTTGAGTGCACCATATGTATTCACAATTCTTTTTTCGGCAGCGATAAAAACTATCGCAAAACTCAAAGCGTTTAAAATAATCGTTTATTTTTTCGTAAGGCTTTTTGAAATTGAAAAGGTATGACACGAAAAGTTCAATTTCATATTCTTGCTGTTGTGTTATGCCAAATGTTTTGAATCTTTGATACAAAGATTCATCAAAGTTATAATGAGAAGCGATTATAAAAATGTCACGCGTTTTTTTATTTTCATAATCAAAAACTTTGTAATCTTCATTGTCAAAATCATCAAGCGCCTTGGGGCTATAACATGATAGGGTGCACGTCCAGTTATCATTTGAGCACAAATCAAGATAAAGAGAACATGCTTTGACAGCCTCGTTGAGTTTTTGTTTAAAATCTTCGGTCTCTCTTATTCTTTTATGTTTTTTTCTGAGTTTATATTTTTTAATCGGATTCATTTTCATACTCCCTAATCTGTGTCGAAAATAAGAACAACTACTGTCGCAAGGGTCAAAATACCTTTTTAGATAAGTACAATATCCCTTGTATCCCCATTTTTCGTTTTCATCAAAGTATTTACAAAACTTACACATTATAAATTCCTCCTTTCACCATCACATTATAGGTCAATTACACCCTATTGTCAATAGGTCAATGTGCCATAATTATTGTGGTGATAATTATGAGCAGATTAAAAGAATTGCGAAAAGAAAGAAAACTTACGCAAATTCAGATGCAACTTTTAACCGGCATAGATCAAAGTGACTATTCAAAAATTGAAAACGGAAAACGATATTATACGTTTGAGCAGTGTAAGCGCATTGCTTTGGCATTGGATACAAGTATGGATTATCTTGCAGGCTTAACCGATGAGAAGAAACCATACAGCAGGAAAAAGAATTAAACAAAAATACGGTGCCATCAAAGGCATCGGCCCGCTGATGTCGAATATCTGAAATTCAACAAAGATTACCACGGGATCCGCAATTGCGGATCTCGTTTTTTGTGCAACAAATTGAGGTTTACCTGCGTAGCAGGAATGCAAAATGCAAAATGAAAAATGCAAAATTATCGGGTCGCTTCGCTCCGATTATAGAGCATACAGAAATTTGCAAAAAGACAAAAATAGTAATTATTTAAACACTTGCTGATTATTTTATATAACATTGATTGTGAAGAATCGGTGTAAACTAAAATTTGAAACCGCAAAACTGTAAATTGCATTTTCCATTTTGCATTTCTGTCTGTCCACGGACAGACAGATAAACCGCAATTTCCATTTTCTCTCGTTGACAAGGAAAATAAAATAATTTATAATAAAATAGAGTATATTTGTTTTTAATTTCTCTTTTTTCGGAGGTGCTTGTTTTGAACAGAAATTGTCCGACTGCACGGGATATGGCGCTGGCAGGCAATCTGCTTCGCTTTACGGATGCCGCATCCTTGCCGCTTGCCTTTACCTACGGCGGCACCAAAATTTTCGGCATGCCTGAAGAGTTCAAGGCTGTGGTGCAAAAGGAGCGCATTTCGTCCGTGCTCGTGCGCACCACCATTTCGGGTATCGACAAAAACGGTCTGGAAATCCGCGGTGAATACACCCGTTATCTCGATTATCCCGTCTGCGAATGGTGCTTCACCTTCACCAATCGTTCCCGTAAAAACAGCCTTCCCATTGTAAAGCCCATGATATTCGGTAAGCTGACAGGGGCGCATCCGACCCTGCGCCACGGCAACGGTGATGACTGCACCAAAAACGGCTACTCATGGAGCACCGATATTGTGAATGAAAAAATTACTCTCGCTCCGCAGGGGGGCAGAAGCTGCTTCGGAGCCTTTCCTTATATGACCCTCGATTTCGACACCTACGGCATCAACCTTGCCATCGGTTGGCCGGGTCAGTGGGAATGCGTGCTTGCACCCGATGATGACGGTGTTGCTTTCCGCGTTTGTCAGCAGGAATTCGATGCTGTGCTGTATCCCGGTGAAAGCATCCGAACTCCCAGACTGACCATGCTCTGCTTTGAGGGCGATGAAAACCGTGGCTGCAATATCTGGAGAAAATGGTATCTGCGCCACATTCTTCCGCGTGAAAAGGACGGCAATCCTATCCGTCCCAAGCTGTTTGCGCACACCTTTGCCATCAACGATATGCCCGAATTCACAGGTATCACCGAAGAAAATCAGCTTCGTGCCATCAATGAATATATCCGTCGCGGTATTGACCTCGATGCATGGTGGATTGATGCAGGCTGGTATCCCTGTGACGGCGACTGGCCGACCACAGGTACTTGGCAGGCAGATACACGACGCATGCCTGCAGGTCTTGGTCCCATCGGCAAGCTTTGCCGTGAAAATAACATGGAGCTGCTTTTGTGGTTTGAGCCCGAGCGCTGCCGTGAGGGAACAAAGCTGTTCAACGAGCACCCTGAATGGATGCTCAGACGTACCCACCCCGACGGCACGGAGGATAAAAACTACCTTGTCAACTATGCTGACCCTGCTTGTCTTGCCTATATGACCGACCTGCTCGACGGGCTTATTAAAAATTACGGTGTCAATATCTACCGTCAGGATTTCAACTTTGCCCCCTTGCCCTATTGGCAGCAGAATGATGCGCCCAACCGTAAGGGTATGCTCGAAAATCTGCACACACAGGGCATGCTGCAGCTGTGGGATTCACTTCTTGAACGCAATCCCGGGCTTATCATTGATTCGTGTGCATCGGGCGGAACAAGAAACGACCTTGATGTTATGCGCCGCAGTGTACCGTTGCAGTATACGGATGTCGGCCTTCGCAACCACGTACTCAAGCAGAAGCAATACCGTCAGATGTTTGAATGGATACCCTATTTCCGTTCGCATGTTATGAGCGGTGACAATGCCGAGGGCGGTTATGAGCCCGAGGGCAACAAGCCGATTGATGAATTTGCTTATCAGTCTGCCATGACCCCTGCTGTCACAACCATGCTCGAATACAATGACAATGAAGAAAAGTTTGAGCTGACCCGCAAGATGATTCCCATCTGGCGCAAGGCATCCCGTCTTGAGCTGTCAGGTGACTATTATCCGCTGACCGAATGCAACAATGACCCCACCGCATGGTTTGCACATCAGTTTGATGACGAAAGTCTGCACGAGGGCTTTGTGCAGATTATCCGCAACACACAGGCAGAGGATGTGCGCTTTGTTATCAGACCTGTTGTGCATCCGAATTGCAAATACCGCTTTGTGAATGCCGTTTCGGGAGAAACCATCCTTCTGACATCCACACAGCTTGAAAAAGGACTCAATTTCCACCTGCAAAAGCGCAGCGGTGAAATCTGGTTCTACAAATATCACGCAATCAGTGAGGAATAAAAATGGCAGGAACATTATATATTGTCGGCACACCCATCGGAAATCTCTCGGATTTTTCCCCGCGTGCACTCGAAACACTCAAAGCATGTGATTTCATTGCCGCTGAGGATACCCGCGTGACCCGAAAGCTGCTGACCTGTTTTGATTTTAAAAATGAGCTCGTGCCTTATCACGAGCATAACCGCAAGCAGGCAGGTGCACAGATTCTGCAACGGCTTCTTGCAGGTGAAAATTGTGCGCTCGTAACGGATGCAGGCATGCCTGCCATCTCTGACCCGGGTGAGGATCTTGTCAATGCCTGCCACGAAAACGGTGTGCCCGTTGCAAGTGTGCCCGGCCCGAGTGCGGTTGTCACGGCCCTTGCACTGTCGGGACTGCACACGGCAAGATTCACCTTTGAGGGCTTCTTGTCCGTTTCCAAAAAAAGCCGCCGTGAGCATCTTGCAAGCCTTGTCAATGAAACACGCACCATGGTTTTTTATGAAGCACCCCACAAGCTTCCCGCTACACTGCGTGATATGTATGAAGCTCTTGGTGATCGCAGAATTGCACTTGTAAAGGAAATTACCAAAATCCACGAAACCGTGGAAAGAACAACCCTGCAGGAGGCGGCCGAAAAATATGAAACGGTCAAGCCCAAGGGGGAATATGTGCTGATTATTGAAGCCAAAACCGTAAAAGAAATCGATGAGGAGCAATCCGAGGATCCTGTTGCGCTTGCAAAAAGTCTGATGGAGCAGGGCCTGTCCGCAAGTGAAGCCGCCAAGCAGGCTGCAAGGCTTACAGGCACCAAAAAAGGTGACATTTATAAGGCATTGATTTCCTGAATAAGCGCCGACCGTGTTTGAAGGAGGGTAAGAATTGAATTCAAAGCAATCCGCACAGGAGCTTTTTTATAAAAGAATAGCCGTTGTTGTGCTTACATTGGTTGTTGTTGCGGCAAGCCTGCTTGTGCTTGGCTCCGCTTTTTCAAAAAACGACGTGCGAGTCTACACACAGCCTGTTGTTGAATGGGCTGAAACGGAGTATGGTGTAGTGCTGCCTGCTTCCAATGTCAGCGATGAGCGCACCTTTGAGGCAGACAGTGCAATAGACGGAAATCCTGAAAGCTGCTGGTGTGTCAATACCGATCAGGATGGCGGTGCAGGTGCTCAGATCATGATCGGGCTGGAGCAGGAATGCATTGTCAGCGGTGTGAAGCTTATCAACGGAAATGTATATCTGCCCGAAGAAGATCTGTTCAAGCGGAACGGACAGGTCAAAAATTTTACACTGACCTTTTCCGACGGCAGCCAAAAATCATTCACCGCTGCATATAATGATTCGGCAGCAACCGAATATGAGTATTTTCATTTTGATGAGCCTGTTCTCACAGAGTATATCAGCCTGACCGTGGATGATGGCTATGCAGGTGAAAAATTCCCGCAGAATGTGTGCATTACGGAGATTGCAGTCTACAGAGGCAACCCGTCCGAATTACAGGAGGAAGCAACGCAAGCTGAACCGACGAGTGTTTTGCAGGAGGAAGTAACCGAAGTAACCGAAGCGGTCACCGAGCAGGAGGATACAACGCAGACAGAGCTTGTCAATGACCACCCCGAGATTAAAAAATGGGGTATTGTATCTTATGAAACCCCCGCAGGTGCAGGGGTGAATGTACGCAAATCTCCGTCCTCACTCTCCACCCTGCTGACAACACTGGCCGAAGGCACCCTGCTGTTGTATTATCCCGACACCGTGACAGGGGATTATGTGTATTGCTTATTCACAGAGTCGGACGAGGTGACCGAGGGCTGGATTATGACGAAGTATGTTGTTGCGCAGGATGACAGCCTTAATGTTTACGGGGCTTACAGCAGATTCCTGGAAGAAGCGCAGAATACCCTTACCCTCGGTGATGCCTTGGCGGCAGTGGATGATATCAACGACGACGATGTTCCCGAGCTGCTTGTCAGCGGATGGGATGACTGCGTAATCGTTTTTGCCTATGACTTTGCAGAAGGTGAAGTGTATGAGCTTGTGCGCAAGCCTATGGGCAAGGGATATGATATGACCGCAATGTACAGCAAAAGCCTGCACCGTGTTGTGTTCCCCTCTGCAAGTACAGGCGGTGAAGTGTATGAGATTCTTGAATTTACGGCTGACACGACAGAGCAATATCTGTTGCTTGAATACGAAAACGGAAAGTTTACCGAAAACGGTGAGGCGGTCTATATGAAGGACGGCAAAAGCATCACCAAAGGAAGCTACAGTGTTCAGCTTGCAGTGATCAGAAACACCTACAAAAAAATTGATACAAGCATTGAAGATATGATTGCGGAGCTGGAAGAACGAATCAAAGAATAATACGCTTTGCATTTATTTGTGCGAGACTTTTATAAAGTGCGGCTTCCGCAAAAATGTTTGAAAAGGAGGATATGAGAGAATGGAACATTTGAACAAAACACCGTGGAAGGACTGGGAGATCGTCAGATTTATCGACGAAGGCAGCTTTGGGCAGGTTTATGAAATTCAAAGAATTCTGATAAACGGTGTAAAGGAATCGGCTGCAATGAAATTTATCCGTCTGCCGAAAGATGATGCTGAAATCAAAAGATTCCGCAGGATGGGATACAGCGATGAAATCATTGCGCAGGCTTATGAAAAATGCCGTGAAAAAATAACAGAAGAATATTCCCTTGTGCAAAAGCTGGACGGCTGTGTCAATGTTGTCCATTGCAAGGATATCTGCTATGAGCAGCACGAGGATGGTATTGGCTGGGATATTTATATCCGTATGGAATTGCTGAATCCGATATGCGACACGAATATGGATTTGATTCCGGAAGAGGCGGTTGTTCGCCTCGGTTGCGATATCTGCAGGGCTTTGGTGGATTGTCAAAAGCTGAATATTGTGCACAGGGATATCAAACCTGCCAACATTCTTGTTTCCGCAAACGGAGTTTACAAGTTGGGCGATTTCGGCATTGCGCGCATCATGGAGCAAAAGGAATCCGGCACAAGCATCGGTTCCGTCGGTTTTATGGCTCCGGAGATTTATTTTCATACACCCTATGATCACAGAGTGGATATTTATTCGTTGGGACTTGTGCTTTATTGGTTGCTCAATGGCTGCAAAGCGCCTTTTTCCGAAGATCCGACGGCAGAACAGGTACTCAACGGTGAGAATTCTCCCGCCATGCGTCGCATTAAAGGTGAACCGTTGCCTTTGTTGTCACGCGGCAGTGAACGTTTGCAGAAAATCGTTATGAAAGCGTGTGCATATAAACCGGAAGACCGATATTCATCCGCAACAGAAATGCTTGCTGACCTGCAACAGATTCAGGCCCCTGTTCCGCCTCCGAAAAAAAACAAAGTTTTTTTTGTTATTGCAACAGTGTTGGGAGTCTTGTGTGCAGTTGCCGTGATTGGATTGTTTTTACACAACAGGGATAATGAGAAGCCTGTGCCGACGGTTTCCGATTCGCCTACGTCGGTGCAGAAGCAAAATCAGATCCACTCTGTAAAAACACTTTCCGGCGAAGAGTTGGACAGTTCCAACGCCGGTACCGGACGTACATTTGCAGCTGAAAATGTCATTGACGGAAAATCCTATACCTGCTGGTGTGTCAACACTGCCAATAAGGGCGGTGCAGGTGCATCTTTGCTTCTGGAGCTGAACGGAGAATGCACAGTCAGCGGCATTCAGCTTGTCAACGGTAACCTCTATCTGCCCGAAGAAGGTGTATACAAGAACAACGGGCAGGTTGAAAAATTCATGCTTACATTCGCTGACGGCAGCACGAAGACGTTTACGGCGGACTTCAATGAAGGGGATGTAAATAAAACGCAGAATTTTTACTTTGATCAACCGGTCATCACAGACAGTATTGTGCTGACGGTAATGACAGGCTATGCCGGTGAAAAATACACCACCAATGTCTGTATTTCCGAAATCAGTCTTTATGCTGAGAAAAGCACGCAAACGACGAATGCCGTCACAACAACGTCAAAGGCTGCTGACGTGTTGTTCAGACCTGAAAGTTCGTTGTACTGTGACCAGCATATAAAATATGTAAGCGGATATTATGAAAATCAGGGATATGTAAAAATGCGTTTCGGTCCGAGCAAATATGAATATGATGTCATTCGTCAGATTGATAACGGCAGTCCTGTTACAGTTGAAACGAACAGTGTTGACGGTTGGTCTCTGATTTATTTCGAGGAAAAAGAAGGATGGGTGCGAACGGATTTTCTGTTCGATACTTACGAAGAATGCTTTGATTTGCCGCCAACAGACACTTTTGCAGACAGCGATACGGTCCCTGAAAGCTATGGCAACAAAACAACAGGATATGTTGCGAATAATACCCCCGGTAATGCGGGGCTGAATGTTCGCAGTGAGGCTTCTTACAATTCAACCAAACTCACAACGCTTTCAGAAGGTGAGCAGGTAGATTATTATCCCGACACGCTGCAAAACGGTTATGTCTGTTGCGAATTGTCCGAGGCATACAATGCTAGATACGGATGGATATTGCTGGAATATCTGACAACTGAAAAACAAGTTGATTTACAGGATGTCTACAAAGCCTATTATGAATATGTGCAGGAAATTGAAGTTAACGACAATACTTGTGCAGAGGTTGTTGATATCAACGGTGATTCTGTTCCGGAACTTATATTAAGAGATTACGGCCTGACTGTTTACACATATGATGCAAATTCCATGCAAATGGTACAGCTTCTGAGTGTCGCATCGGGAAAAGTATACACACCGAAGATTGCTTACAATCCCGACAAGAATCAAGTGATTACACAGTGGGGAAGCACCGGTGGAGGTGGCTATGAAATATATGAATTCCATGCAAACGATGCGGCCGTTGTTTATGAGCTGGAACGCAGCAATGGAAAGTTTACGGAATCCGCTAAGGTGGAATATTTAATCAATGGTGATGCAGTCAGTGAGGCTGAATATAATGAGATGTCTGAAAAAATTTACGAAGGCTTTACCCTTGTTGAGAAGACATTGGAAGAAATCGAGATCTGGCTTTTACGCCGTATTGAACCATAAGTGATTTCTTATATGAGAGAGGAAACCTTTATGTCTGAAAAAAAATCTTTGATTACCGTCCTGCAGGAAAAGCAGGAGGAACTCGGTTACTTGCCCATGGATGAATTATATAAAATTGCCGAGGAAACGGGCAATTCCCCTGCACGTGTGCTCGGGGTGGCTACATTCTACACACAATTCCGTCTGCAGCCTGTGGGTAAATATCTTATTATGCTCTGCAAAGGAACGGCTTGCCATGTCAACGGTGCGGACGGGCTCGAAAAGGCTATCTGCGAGGAGCTCGGTATTGCAGACGGCGGCACCACCGAGGACGGTCTGTTTTCGCTGAAAACCGTGGCTTGTCTGGGTTGTTGCAGCCTGTCACCTGCCATGATGATCAACGATGACACCTACGGCTCGCTGACCCCTGCCAAGGCAGTGGAAATTCTGCGGGAAATCCGAAAGGGGGAAGCACAATGAAGCTTGTTATCGGAAAGGGCAGCTGCGGTATTGCTGCAGGCGCTCTGAAAATTGAAAGCACATTGAAGCCCCTGCTTGCCGATTCGTCCTGTGAGATGGGTATTGCAGGCTGTATTGGTATGTGCTTTTTAGAGCCGATCGTGGATGTTTATGAACACGGCATTTTGCTTCGCCGTCTTGTGCGTGTGTCGGAAGCGGATTGTGCCATGATTGCCCAAGCCGTGAAAACGGAAAATCTGTCCTTGCTTGACTCTGTTACCATCAGCGAAGAGGACAACGCATTTTTAACAAAACAGACCCGTATTGCTCTTCGCAACTGCGGTCTGATTGACCCCGAAAATATTGAAGCCTATATTGCAGCCGACGGCTACAAGGCACTCGAAAAAGCACTTTCCATGTCCCCCGAGGCAGTCATTGAGGAAATTAAAATTTCAGGACTTGCAGGCCGTGGCGGTGCAGGCTTCCCGACATGGTTCAAATGGAATGCCGCCCGTCAGAGTGCAGGGGAAGAAAAATACCTCATCTGCAACGCCGACGAGGGTGACCCCGGTGCTTTCATGGACCGTGCCGTCATCGAAAGTGACCCCCATGCCCTTTTGGAGGGTATGCTCATTGCCGCCTACGCCATCGGCGCAAGGGAAGCCTTTGTTTATGTGCGTGCGGAATATCCGCTTGCCATCATCCGTCTGCAAAAGGCAATCAAGGATGCCGAAGAAAAAGGCTGCCTCGGCGAAAACATTCTCGGCAGTGCCTTTTCCTGCCATATCCGTATCAAGGCAGGTGCCGGTGCATTTGTCTGCGGTGAAGAAACCGCGCTCATTGAATCGCTCGAGGGTAAGCGCGGTATGCCCCGTCTGAAGCCTCCGTTCCCTGCACAAAAGGGATACGAGGAAAAGCCGTCCAACATCAACAATGTTGAAACCTTTGCCAATGTTGCATGGATTCTCAACAACGGCGGTGAAAAATTTGCTGCCATGGGCACCGAAAACAGCAAGGGCACCAAGGTTTTTGCGCTGACAGGCAAAATCAAACGAGGCGGTCTTGTGGAAATCCCTATGGGACTGACCCTGCGCGAGGTTATTTATGACATCGGCGGCGGCATCCGTGATGATAAAAAATTCAAGGCCGTGCAGCTCGGCGGTCCGTCGGGCGGTTGCATTCCCGAACACCTGCTTGATACCGTCATTGACTACAAGGCACTGTCTGCAACAGGCGCCATTATGGGCTCGGGCGGCATGGTTGTCATGGACGAAAACACCTGCATGGTCAACATGGCGCGTTTCTTCCTTGACTTTACCACCAAGGAAAGCTGCGGAAAATGCGTGCATTGCCGCATCGGTACACGCAGAATGTTTGAAATTCTTACCCGCATTACCAACGCAGAGGGCAAACAGGGCGATATTGAATTACTCGAGGAGCTTTGTGACGGTATCCGCGGCGGTGCGCTGTGCGGTCTCGGTCAGACAGCACCCAACCCAGTGCTGACCACCATCCGCTATTTCCGTGATGAATACGAGGCCCATATCAACGAAAAAAGATGTCCTGCAGACGAATGCGCAGCTCTGCGTTCGT
Source organism: Acutalibacteraceae bacterium (assembly GCA_045659125.1). Lineage (GTDB taxonomy): Bacteria > Bacillota > Clostridia > Oscillospirales > Acutalibacteraceae > RUG806. The sequence goes on along the minus strand of JAZOWJ010000129.1, from coordinate 509 downwards.
TTGCAATCAATACAGAAAAATGCATCGGCTGCGGCCTGTGTGCAAAAAAATGTCCCGTCGGTGCCATCTCGGGTGAACGCAAGCAGCCGCATTGCATTGACCCCGAAAAATGCATCAGGTGCGGCGTCTGCTTCACGGCTTGCCCCATGAAAGCGGTTAAAAAGAACGGAGGTGCCGACAATGCCTGAAAAAGTGAAGCTCATCATTGACGGTAAGCCTTGCACCGCCGAAAAGGGACAGACCATTCTGTCTGTTGCCGAACAAAACGGTATTGACATCCCCACCCTTTGCTTCATGAAGGAATATGCACCCTACGGTGCCTGCGGTGTGTGCGTAGTGGAGGTCGAAAATGTGCCGAAGCTGCTGCGTGCATGCTCGTCTGTTGTCAGTGAGGGCATGGTTATTCACACCGATTCCGACAAGGTGAAAAAGGTTCGCAACATTGCCTTTGAGCTGATTATGAGCGACCATGACGGCGACTGCCTTGGGCCTTGCCGCATCAACTGTCC
>JAZOWJ010000128.1:0-2907 GCA_045659125.1 Acutalibacteraceae bacterium | reverse complement strand
TGCCGTTTTCATCATACCAGCGGACAAATTCCCAACCGGCACGAACAGAATCGTCAGGCTGCAGCTTGTTCAGCTGATCACCGTAGGGTGCATCAAATTCCACCGTGATCGCATTACCGTCATTCAGCGGTGTTTTCTGATTTTCAGAGTTGTAATAATAAAGTCTGACTTCATAACCGATTGCAGACCAGCAGGCATACAGTGTGGTATCGCCGACGATAGTGTAAATGGTTTTGGAATCCACATTCGGAACATTGCTGCCTTTTTCGGTTGTCCAACCGAGGAAGGTGTAGCCGTCACGTTCTGCCTTTGCAAGCTCACCGTATGCAGCATCGAAGGTAACATTTTTTTCCAGCTCGGTGCCGATAAGCTTTGCATCATCAGGAATGCTGTAGGTGACAGTGTAATCAATCGGAGTCAGGTTTGCCAACACTGTCAGATTACCCCAGATAGAACTGAATGCACCGACAGGCAGATTATTGCCGACAGCCGCACCGCCGCCGTTTTTCAGATCCACAATCTTCCAGGAATTCTGGAACAAATAACCCGGCTTTCTGACAGAGGGCAGTGTGCCGCCGATGTCAAGGTTATAATCCTTGTAAGCATCCGCAGAAACAACCTTGTTGGGATCATTGGGATCCAGCAGCTCTGCGGTGGCATTGAACGAATAGGTGCCGTCTGCATTTTTATCCGTCACAAAGGTGATGGTGTAGGGCTTGGGAGTCCATTCGGGACGAAGCGAAACATTATCCCACTGTCCTTTCATGGACATTCCGCCGGCATACAGATTTTCGCTGTTCCATGCAATCTTTCCGTTCGGGAATTTGCCTGCCGTATCAACCGGTCGCCAGCCTGCAAAATCATAACCGGGACGGGTCGGGGTGAGCAGGAAACGGTCAGAGCTTTCAATATTGTAGTTCTTGCCGACAGGGCCGTTCTGATACAGAATACCGTTTTCATCCGTAAGGGTGATATTATCAGCCTTATCCCAAAGGTATGTCACTGTATAGGTTGACGGTGTCCAGGTGGGATGCACAAATACAGTACCGCCCGTACCGCCGAAGGTGTCCTTTGTGATGCCGTTTGAAATATCAATATCTGCATTTGTGCCGGCTATTTTACCGTACCAACCGGCATGATCATAAGCCGTGCGCGCATAGCGGAACGGCAAAGCAGCAACAGTACCGGATTCCTTGTATTCTTTGCTTACATCATAGGTATTGCTGTTTGTTCCGGCAAAGCCGAAGGGAAGGTATGTGTCATCATAATAAGCGCTTGCAGCCCATTCGCCCACGGAATTATACTTTCCGTACCAATCTACGCGTTTTCCGTTGCCGACATTGTTACCTTCGGTCAGCTCATCCGCCATATAGAGAACGGAAGTATAAACATAAGTACCGGCAGCCGTATTACTGAACGAAGTAAAGCCTGTGTAAAGCATCGGGTGCTGGTAAGAGCCCTGCACAAGATAGTTGCCCATGCTGGGACCATTTGAATCGGAAGCAGAAGATGTATTTACATATTTACCGCCAATCACAAAAGGAGAATTGCCCGCAGTTGCATAAACGTTTGCGGAATAGATTGTTGCCCCTTTTGCGCGGGAACCGCCATAACAATAAACCGAAGAATCTACATCAAAGATAAATACATTGGAAGTATTTGCACGTATGGCAGCAAAGTAACTGGTGCCACCATTGGATGCATTATACATTGAACTCTGATTGCGAATACCGGTTTCTATGCCTTCCGTATCAGTAATACTGATTGTTCCGCCGTAAATATCAGCACTCTTACAGCTGTCAACGTTCAGTGCATAACAATATGCTGTCGGTGAACCATTATAGTTACTGCGTGCATTTGCTTCAGCAAGCAGAGAACCACCGTACATTTTAAGTACTGCAGAAGCACTACGCAAAGAAACAGTCATTGCAACAGCATAAGAATTTGTTGTAACAGTACCAACAGCGGAACCGCCGTTGGTTGCCTGCGACACAGCTTTCAATACAAAATTACCCTTGCTCGCATCTGCACTGTCACCCAAGATAAGTGTACCATAAGAATTAAGTAAATGAGTAGAGGTCTGTGTTGTTCTTGTCCTTGTACCGGCACCGTTCAAATGAAATCTTGACTTCATATAAATTTTGCCTTCTGCAGAAGACGAGTTAACAATCTGCAAAGTGCCGCCTTCGGAGACAGTAATAAAGGCAGTCGGATTCGTATTTGTCAAAACATCCGTTGTGTTGTTATTTGTAGGAAGCTGCTGATTGCGGTTGGACGTGTTGCTTCCGTCATCATCATAATTATAGCTGATCGTCTGACCGTTCAGATCAAGAACGACATTTCCGGTAATAGCCGGCAATGCAGCAACGGAAGAACCGTTCCAACCACCCGACAGCGTGATGATATACTGCTGTGTTGAGCCGTTGGCTTCATTGATAGCAGCCTTCAACGAATCATAGCTGTTAACAGTTTTTGTCACGGCCGCTTCTGCTGCGGGGAACAGGCTGCTCCACAGCTCACTTGTGAGAATGCTGCCAAGGCCTGTGCCGCCCGAGGTCAGCACAAGTACCGCGCAAAGCACAAGAGCCATGATACGGTGTGTGATTTTGTGTGTTCTTGTCATAAAAATAACACTCCTTCCGAAGACAAGGGTCTTCGTGCAATTATACACAATAATAATATCACATCCGCTGTTTAAATGCAATAAATATACAAAAAGAAAAATAAACAAATTATATATAATAATTATATGCAGATTCACAAATAGGAACCCCCCGGCTTAGCCGGTGGTTCTTCATATGCGGGCAAAGCCCTATATTACTGGCATCGCCTTAAGGCGTACTCTACGGCTACCAACCGCAAAGGCTTGTTACTTGCTACCCGTAAACGGGTCTATGTATTCTTTGA
>JAZOWJ010000127.1:0-1078 GCA_045659125.1 Acutalibacteraceae bacterium | reverse complement strand
GTGCCGTAAGCACCGCTCCAGCCGAAGCAGCCGACAGGCAGCCGCTTGTAGGACTTCCCTGTGATGACACGCATGGACAGCCCCCATTTTTCTGCACCGGGCATAATCTGCTCGGACACCTGCGCGGTTTTCATCATACGGACCGTTTCCTTTTGCAGGATGGTTACACCATTATATGTCCCCTCATTGAGAAGCAGCTGTGCAAATTTTTCATAATCAGCAAGGGTGCTTGCAAGACTTCCGCCACCGCCGCAAAGATGATTCGGCACACCTGCAAACATGTCACCGCTTTCGGGGGTTGCATCCACCGACCTGCCGTCCTTGCAGTCATGCAAAAACACAAACCGTTTTTTTTGCTCACTGTCGGGTGAAAAGGTTGTGTTGTTCATTCCGAGTGGTGCAAACAGCTCCTGCTGCAAAAAGTCTGCAAAGGCTTTTCCGCTTGTTACCTCCACAAGGCGGGCAAGAATATCGAAGCCGAACAAGCCGCTGTATTCCGATTTTGTGCCCGGCTCAAACGCAACAGGGATGCTTGCATAATAATCCGCAGCTGTCTGCAGAGAAAGCTGCGCCTGCACGGGCATTTCTTTGAATTGCGGCTCGCAGAATGCACCGCTGCCGATTCCGCTTGTGTGGGTCAGCAAATGCCGCACCGTAACGGCTGTTTTTGCTTGCTCGGCGGGAATGATTTTTCCGTTTTCCTGCTTGCCGATAAAAAGCTGCGAAAAGGCAGGCAAATATCTGCTGATCGGAGAATCGAGCTCTATAAGTCCTCTTTCAACCTGCAGCATCACCGCAACACCGACAACAGGCTTGGTCATGGACGCAAGGCGGAACAATGTGTTTTCATCAGGCACCTGCTTTGCGTCCGGCTGAATGCTGCCGCAAAAGCAACGGCACAAAACCTTGCCGTTTTGCATCACACTGACGGCTGCATTGCCGATTTTATGTTCTGCAAGCAATTTTTCAAGCATTTTATTGATACGACTCGACAGCTTATCCTTTTTTGAAAAAAACAGCACAAAATCACTCCTTTTTATAACTGTAAAAATAGTACCATACATGAACGAAAATTTCA
>JAZOWJ010000126.1:0-1866 GCA_045659125.1 Acutalibacteraceae bacterium | reverse complement strand
GCGGAACAAGCGACAGCTTCCGCAATATTTGCAACGCAAATATATCACACGCGAAGCGTATATCACCACACCACAGGTGTGATATCATTCGCCCCATCGGGGCGTATATCATTTTATGGTTTATGCAATAAACCGTAATTTGTTCACACATTGTTTTCCAAAAAGGAATTGACACCTTCTTTTGGTTGCTGTAAAATAAGGATAAAGGAGAGTGGAAAAAATGGAAATTATGGATAAAGTAAGCATATTGCTCAATAAATATCTGCTGCATGTCGGCAAGACCGTTCTCAAAAAGAACCCTGCAAAGCCTCTGCCGACCGCTTTTTATGACAAGCTGCAAAAGGATCCTGCCGACAGCTTTATTACAGGCTTCGGCAAGGCCTCCATTCTGCCTATGGACTGGGCAACCAAAAAATATTACATTGCAGGCTACAGCGAAAACAACCCTGCCGTCGGTATGCTCGATGAGCCCCATGTGCACGCACTGTGGGTGGATGACCGTTCGGGAAGAGGCGGTATGCTGTTCATTTCCTGCGATTGTGTCGGTATTCTCAACCGCGATATCAACATTCTGCGTGAGGCTGTCAAAAAGTCGCTCGGCAACACAGCCTGCCGTGCCATCAATATTTTCTGCACCCACAACCATGCAGGCATTGACACCATGGGCATCTGGGGTATGCTGCCCTTCAGCGGCAAGGACCCGAAATACATGCAGCTCATTAAAAATCAGATGGTCAAGGCGGTTGCTCTGGCGCTTGAAGACAAACGCGAAAGCGATGTTTATTACGGCACCATTCAGGTGCCCGATATGCAGGAGGACATCCGTCTTCCCATCGTGTATTCCAAAACCCTGACCCGTTTTCGCTGTGTTCCCCGTGACGGTAGCCGTGAAATCTGGTTCTTGAATTTTGCATCCCATTCCGAATCCCTGCAGGGTAGCAATTCACGCATCAGTGCCGATTTTCCGCATTATCTGCGTGACCGCATCCGTGTGGAGGCAGGTGCTGAAACCATTTACGGTGTCGGTGCCATCGGCGGTATGATCAGCATGGATATTCCCAACGAAAAGGAAATCCGCGACAATAAAAATTCCGATTTTGCCGAAAACACCATGGAAATCGGTCACAAGCTCGGCGGCTATGCACTGCAGATTGCAGATGAAAAGAAGCTGACACCCTATGTCAACTTCATCCGCAAGGAGCTGTATCTGCCTGTTGAAAACACCATTCTTTCCATCGCAGGCAGAGTGCACATCATTGAAGCCGACTGGTATGCAGACGATAAATATCCCAAAAAGACCTGCCTGAAATCCGAAATGACCTACATCGATTTCGGCGGTGTACCGATGCTGATGATTCCCTGCGAGCTGTATCCCGAGCTGGCATTCGGCGGCTATCTGTCGGAAGAAGAATCCGCAGAGGGTAAATCGCCTGACATCAACCCCGTTCCGCTGACCGAAATCGCAGGCGAGAAGGAGTTGCTCATTTTTGGCCTTGCCAACGACGAGCTCGGCTATGTGTTGCCTCCCAATGACTTCATGCTGCATCCCACCCAGCCGTATCTTGAAATTCCCCGTGACCGCCTGAACAGACGCCATTACGAGGAAACCAACTCCCTCGGTCCGCAGACCGCACAGCTGCTTGCAGACTGCCTCGCCGAGATGATGAAAATTGTAAAAGGATAAAAAAACAAAGGAGCTGTTTTCACAGCTCCTTTTGTGCGCAGTAAATTATGGTTTATCGTGCTACGCACGAACACCATAATAATGATATATCCGCTTTGCGGATATGATATATCTTCGATATGATGAATGATATATTTTCCTGACGGAAAATATTGAGGGTCGCTGACGCTCCGATTTATAAA
>JAZOWJ010000125.1:0-2679 GCA_045659125.1 Acutalibacteraceae bacterium | reverse complement strand
TCTGTTCAGACCTATGCAGATATGTACAGTGTTTCTCTCAACCGTTACCTTGGTTCTTACTACGGCAACGGCATGACCGAAAAGCTTTACAGAGAAACCCTGAAGGATCAGAAGCTGGCTGAAAAATATGTCACTCACATTGAAGAAACCAACAAAGCTGCTGTAACTGAGGAAGCTATTGAAGAAGCTTATAATGCTGATCCCACTGCATACCAGGTAGCAGACCTCCGTGTATTCGGTTTTGCAGCTGACGGCTCCTCTGTAACCGGTGCAGAAGTTGAAGCTGATACCGCTGTTTCCGATGGTGATGTTGCTGTTTCTGACGGTGATGTTGCTGTTGAAAATGAAATTCTCAAGAAGGCAGAAGAATTCTGCAATCGTATTACTGACGAACAGTCCTTCATTGATCTTGCTGTTGAATATGCAGCAGAAGCAGACAAAGAAACCTTCAAGAATGAATCTGCTACTGTTGTTAATGCTGTCAGCAAGTCCATCGTCACCTCCAACATTTCTGAGGAATTGGCAGAATGGCTGTTTACAGATGGCAGAGCAGCCGGCGACAAATACTTTGTAGAATCCGACAATGGTGAATATATCTATGTTGTATATGTTACTAGACCTGCTTACCGTGAAGATCGTCCCAAGGTTGACGTCCGCCATATTCTCGTTTCCTATGAAACCGGTGTAAATCACATGGATGCTCATACCACAGACGGCACCGAGCACACAGCAGAAGAAGCCGCACTCTTTGCAGCTGATGTTGCAAATGCAGTTGAGGAATTCAATCTTACCGTTGATTACGATCTTGCACTCTCACAGAATGAAAAATACACCCAGGAAGTTGTTAATGCTACCTATTCTGCAACATACGACATCTACGAAGCATATCTTGAAAAAGCCAATGAAGATGGCTTTGCAGAGCTTGCTGATCAGTACAGCGCAGACACCTCCTCTACTTCCGCAACCGAAAGCGGAACAACCGGCGGTCTTTATGAAGATATAGCCAAGGGATCCATGGTCGCTAATTTTGACAGTTGGATTTATGATGAAAGCAGAAAAGCCGGCGATGTTGGTATTGTTCAGACTGAATACGGCTTCCACATCATCTACTTTGTAGCTCAGAATGAGAGAGCCGACTGGAAAGAAACTGTCATTTCCTCTCTTACCAGTGAAACCACTGAAGAATTCAACACCAAACTTGAAGAACTCACCGCAGATGACAGCAGTGTTAAATACTCTGCATTCAAAAACTACGCATACAACAAGTCCATTGAGCTGATTGAAAAAATCTACGGTGGCAACTATTTCGAAGTTGAATAATCAATTTTCGGCACTGTCAAAAATGGCAGTGCCTTTTTTCTTACCAATATAATAAGCTAAAAATATCCCCTGATTCATAAAAATCAGGGGATATCAGTTTATTCAGCTGAAAGTTTTCTGATATATAACTTAAAGAATCTGACAGCATCCTCCAATGCAGCAACAGGGATACGCTCATTTGTACCATGTGTGCAAAGAAGCAATTGCGTATCAACAAGAAACGGTGAATAGCGATAGATATTCTCACAAACATCCTCATAATGACATGCATCTGTGCCACCCATAACAAGATAAGGAGCAATAATGCTTTTTGGATTCATTTGCGTGCAGATTTCTCGCAATGCATTAAAGCATCTTGAATCTGTAGGAGAAATAGCAGACGGATTTTTCCAGCCGGGTTTTACTGTGATTTCGGCTTTTTTATTTCTAATAACCTTGAGCAGATGCTTTTCGACATCCTCGATAGTTTGACCGGGATACATTCTGAAATTTACATTAACGCTCGCCTTTTGCGGCAGAACATTCGGTGCGGGACTTCCGCTTGCCATTGTTACACCTGTTGTCGTTCTGACCATGCTGGCTGCAGGTGGAATCAATGTCATCACCTTTTGAATGACAGGCTTCAGCAAGGGCAAATTACAGGTTACCAAACGCAATGGATAGGACATTCTTCTGCCAACAGAATCAAGCAATTCCATCATCATAGGTGAAAGCTCTTCCTTGAACTGATGATTTTCAATATCCTTAATCACATCGGCTAACTCACCTATAGCAGAATGCTTGGGTGGCTGTGAGGAATGTCCACCCTTTGCAGAAATCGATACTTCTACATCTGCATATCCTTTTTCTGCAACACCGATGCCGGCCAATTGTGCATCAATTACACCTTTGATATTTACAGGAAGAATTGCTCCGCCTTCATCAATGACACAATCAAGATGAATACCGCGCTCTTTGAAATATCGGCACATAACAACAGCTCCCGAATAATCTGAGCTCATTACCTCCTCATTATGTCCAAAGCACAGATAAACATCACGAACAGGTGTAAAACCTTCAGCAAGAAGTGATTCAACACTTTCCATAACACCTATCAGATGATTCTTCATATCCAGTGTGCCGCGTCCCCAAATGAACTCACCGTCATCCACACCGTCAAAGGGGGCATAAGTCCAATCCTGCAAAGTGCCGTCAGAAATGGGCACAACATCCTGATGCGATAACAATGCAATAGGATCCAGGTCATCTCTTGTTCCCTTCCAACAATAAAGCAAACTGCCGCGTACAGGCTCTTCCAATGTAAGATTCTCATGAATCAAAGGGTAACGTTCTTTCAAAAATGCATGAAACTGATCAAAA
>JAZOWJ010000124.1:0-6714 GCA_045659125.1 Acutalibacteraceae bacterium | reverse complement strand
ACCAAAACTGCTGCTGACGTATTCCTTGCAGAACCCTACGATCTGTGGTAAACACAACAATCAACCCCGTCTTCGGACGGGGTTTTGCTTTGCGATAAATTAAGGTTTATCTGCATAGGCGGGTGCTCCTCAATCCCCCTTGTCGCCCCTGAAAGGGGAGATGTCTGCCGAAGGCAGACAGAGGGGTTAATGGAGTCAGAAGTGGCTTTGTCAAAGGATTCATCAGACTTTTGGAGAACCCCTCCGACGGCTTTGCCGCCACCTCCCCTTTCAGGGGCGGCAAGGATTTGATGGGTTCCGTCAGTAAGATAAACCATAATTTAAAAAAAAGAGATCCGCCGAAGCGAATCTCTTTATGTGTTTTTTTACTTTTCGACGCGTTCTTCGCGCATGGCTTTGAGCTCTTCAAGAATCTTGTCGTGCTCTTTTTCGGTCAGGAAATAGCCGTGAATGGGAATTGCCTGCAGAACGCAGCCGATGGCGGGAACAAAGGTGATGAGCACCAGCATGGCAGTGGTGATTTCCGGGTAGGACTGTGCAAAGTTCAGGGTGAACTGCTGACCTGCAGCAGCAGCGGTGCTGATTTGCTCGGAGAGGGAATTGATTGTTTCGGTGTAGTTGACAAACGAGAAAATCAGGTTGGTGATCACAGCCGTGATGGCAGCGGTGAGCTTGGATGTGAAGTTAAGACCCGAGAAGAATACGCCGTCGTTTCTTCTGCCTGTCTTGTGCTCCATGTAGTCCACGCTGTCGGCAATCATGGTGGTGTTGTAAACGGTTGAGAAGCCTGTCAGGAAGCCGCAGAAGAACATGAGGATTCCCATGATGATCAGATGCTCTGCGAACAGGAAAATGAGCACATACGGCACGGCATTGAGGTAAGAGGTGAACAGATAAACCTTCTTTTTGCCGAACTTCTTTGCGACCTGCGTGCTGATATTCATGGCAATGATCATACCCACAAGGAACGGACCGCCGAGCTTGACAAGCCACAGCGTTTCATCACCGCCGTTGCCGAGCACCCATTTGCAGTAATAAATACCTGCTGTGAGCATGAGAGTCTTTGTGCAGCCGAGAATGTTGGATGCAAGCGAACGCAGGAACAGCTTGTTTTCCCACATCAGCTTCAGGTTTTCTTTAAGCCCTGTGTCCTTTTCCTTGGGAGCCTGGGTGATGCGCTCACGGATGAATGCAAAGGGAAGTCTGAACATGATACCGCCGAGCAGTGCAATCAGTGCAACGGCAAGCAGATAGCCCTGCTGCTCGGAGAAGAATGCAAGGTCGGAGTTTGCCTTGCCTGTGTTTTCAAACAGACCGATGTCGATGGCGCCGAGTGCATCCTTGATGGGATAGAAGGCAACAATGGCAATGCTGCCGACGCTCGAAATGGTTCTTGCGGCAGAGATGAGCTTTGCTCTCTTCTGCTCGTCGGGCGTCATCAGGGACGTTACGCCCCACAGCGGAATGTCACCGAGTGTATAAAGAGTTTCCCAGATAAGGAAGCTGAAGATAACAAAAACCACTTTAAAGCTGTTCGGCAGATTCGCAATGGGTAAGAACAGCAGAATGGTTGTGATTGCAATGGGCATGGGGACAAATTTCAGATAGGGTCTGCATTTACCCCAACGGGTGTGGGTTTTGTCAACCACGGTTCCCATGACGATATCATTCACACCGTCCCAGATTCTCGATACACCCATAATCACGCTGACTGCGATGGTGGGAATCAGCAGAATGTCGGTGTAGAATACCTGCAGAATCGAGCCGATGATGGCATAAATCAGATTCTGTCCGAGCATGCCGACCAGGTACACATTGCGCTCACGGCCGGAATAATCCCCTATGTCCTTTGTTGCATTCGGAAAAGAAAAGCACAGAAGCTCCTTGACCTTGTTTTTCAAAATGCTCATCTCCTTGAGTTTTATTTGTATTCATAGTAGCATACGAAAACGGATGAATCAAGAAATTTTATTACAAAACAGAAAAAAGTTGAAAAAATTGAACAAACTTTTTTTGGCTCTGCAGACAAATTTTGCCCCGATTTGTCTTTGTGATTGTTTTAACAATCATTTGTTTGTGCAATATGAACAAAAAATATGCACCGTATTTGTATATTTTATTGAGGGTGAGGCAGAACTGTCATGCTTTGGTATTGTGCAAATTGCACAAATATAAAAGTTGTTGTTTGTGCAAAATGACTTGACAAATCGAAAAAAATGCGTATAATGTAATCACAACGAAACGAAAGGAGTGAAACGAAGAATGCTTAACGAAAGAGAACTGTTTGCACTTGAAAACAAGCTGTTTGCAGAACTTGAAGAAGCTAAGGGCCTCAAGAAGCTTGCTATCATCATGAAGCTTGACGGTCTTATGAGCCTTAAGAACAGCAAATAAGAAAAGGGTGGAATCCGCGGTGCATGAATGCACCGGACGGAATGACTCTTTTGATGCCAATCCCCCATTTGAACGGGGTTTACATATATGCGGGTTTTTATACTCGCCCATTAAAGAATTTTCCGTCCTTTTTCATAGAATTTCCAACTGTTCCTAACAAGAAACCGATACCGTGGGGGTATCGGTTTTTTGTTGTTTGCATTTTGCAACAAAACATGATAAAATAGCATCATATAAGCAGAAGGGGGAGATGTCAATGGAAAAGCTGTGGATTTTGCGCATTGCACATTTTTTTGTGGATTTCGGTTGTGCCTTTCTGTGCTTCGGGTATGCGGAAGAGAATATGCAGTTTTATCTGTTGATTTATAACTTTTGTGCCTTTGCTCTGCAGATGCCCTTGGGATTGCTTGTTGATAAATTCGGCAGACAAATGAAGCTTGCAGGTGCAGGTTTGCTTTTGCTTGCTGTTGCCATGGCCTTGCAGCCGCGTGTGCTTGTTGGTGTCATTCTGGCAGGACTCGGCAATGCACTGTTTCATGTCGGCGGCGGTGTGTATGTGCTCAGGAGATGTGAAAACAAATGCGCCCCCTTGGGGTCGTTCGTAGCCCCCGGTGCGCTCGGTCTGTTTCTGGGCGGTCGCTTTGTTGAAGAGTGGCCGTATGTCAATCCGATTGCGGTTTTTATTTTGCTTTTGCTTGCCGCAGTGCTGCTGTTTTCAAAATGCGAAGAAGCAAAATCGGAAAAGCCGACAGCCGATTGTGTGCCTGTGGTTGAGAAAAAAGCAGGATTTGCACTCGTTCTGCTGTTTTTGGTGGTTGTGCTGCGGTCTGCAGCAGGCTTTCAGCTTGCTTTTGAATGGAAAACCGGAGCAACGGCCTATATGTTTGCCTTTGCCGTGATGTGCGGCAAGGAGCTTGGCGGTGCATTGTCCGACCGCTTCGGCATGAGCAGAACAAGCCTTGTCTCACTTCTTGTCGGTGCTGTCCTGTTTGTTTTTGCAGGAAAAAGTGCCGCTTGCGGAATTCTTGCCGTGCTGTGCTTTAATTTTACCATGCCCGTGACATTGTTTGCCGCTTATAAAATCATCAAGGGCTTACCGGGATTTTCGTTCGGCTTGCTTACATTCGCCCTCTTTCTGGGGCTTCTGCCGTCTTATTTCGGTTTTTCTGTGCCTGATTATGCAGCAGCCTTCGGTGTCGGTGCGTGCATTGCATCTCTTTTGCTGCTTTTGCCCGGTCTGCAGCTTGCAAAAACGGAGTGTGAAAAGATATGAATCCGATTTTTGCATCGCTCGGAATTTCCCTTTTGCTGACATGGGGGCTCGAAAGTGTTGCCTATTTGTTTGTCAAAAAGAAGTGCCTGCATGATTATCTTGTTTTGCTGCTTGTGAATCTTGTGACGAATCCGATTGTTGTGCTTGTGTCCGTGCTGACCGATTTTGCAGGCTTTTCCGATATTCTGCTGACGGCTTTTCTTGAAATCTCTGCCGTGCTTGCAGAGTGGCTGCTTTATAAAAAATGTGCCGTAAATATCCGCAAGCCTCTTGCTTTTGCGGTGGGGGCCAATATATTTTCTTATTTTGCAGGACTTATTTTGCAACTTTTATAAAATTATACTTGATTTACGCATCCGTACAGGTGTACAATGGATGCGTAAATTTTTTTATTTAAGGAGTTTTTTGGCATGAAAAAACTGACCGAATACTACGACGGCGTCTATTCTCTGATGCTCACCCCTTACCACGAAGACCTTACCATTGACTACAATGCTTACGAAAAATACTGCGAATATCAGGCCGCATCGGGCGTTGATCACCTGTTCTGCGTCTGCGGCACCTCCGAAATGGCTGTGCTGACACTTGAAGAAAGAATCAAGCTTGCTGAACTCACCGCAAAGCACAAGAACGACCTGACCATCGTTGCAACCGCCAACATGGAGCCCTCCTGGTTTGCACAGGTGGAAGAAGTCAAGCGCATGAGCCAGACCGGTGTTGACGGCCTTGTTTTTACCACCAAGGGCTTCGGCGAAGATCCCGAAAGACTTGTCAACTACGTCGGCGAGCTCAAGCAGTACACCGACCTGCCCGTATTTATGTATGAATTCCCCGGTCTGCAGCCGCACAAAATCACCGGTGAAGCCTACGGCAGACTTGTCCGTGAATGCGGTGTTTACGGTATCAAGGATACCACCTGCACCATCGAGGGTGTCGGCGCAAAGATCAAGGAAAAGGGCGAAAGCTGCATCATTCAGGCGAACATGCCTTATCTGTTTGAATCCTTCAAGATCGGTGCCCGTGGCATCATGTCCACACCCACCGCTTGCGGCGCTTCCTTCTTTGCACGCTTCTATGATGCATTCGTTTCCGGCGATATGGCTCTTGCAGAGCGCCGTTACTGGGATATCATGCGCCTTGACGATGCCATCGGTGACGGCTTCAACATGACCGCTAAATATCTTGTTTCCCTGCAGGGTGTTGAAATGAACTGGATCAACCGCTACAAGGGCACGCTTGCTCCCCAGAGATTGCAGGCTCTTCGTGCATTCCATGACTGGGCTGTCAGCGAAGGTCTTATGAACTGATGGAGCTGTACATCGTCCGTCACGGCAACACCCCCTTGCAAGGGGATGTGCAATATCCGATCGATCCCCGCCTGACAGAGCTCGGCGTCCGTCAGGCAGAGGCTTTTGCGCAACGATTGCAGGATGTGTATTTTGACCGCATTTTTGTAAGCCCGCTGCAGCGCTGTGTGCAGACGGTTGCTCCCTTGTGCGCAAAAACGGATTCGTCTGCGGAGCTGATGTATGCTTTACTCGAAAAAGGAACAAGGGCAAACTATATCGGTTTGCCTTTTTTCGTTTTACAGGGCATTTGTCCGCAACTTAAAGAAAATACATTTGCATTCTGCGAAAATGGCTTGCCGCCGTATGAAACCGACGAACAGGCTTTTGAACGAGCCAAAAGGGTTATTGAATATATCCGTTCAGGCTGCAAAGAGGAAGACACCGTTCTGCTCGTTGCCCACGGCACGTTCAATAACTTTCTCATTCATGCTGCGCTTGGCTTTGAAATACGCGACTGCTTCAATTTTTCGCAGGACAACACAGGACTTACCCTCGTGCGTTATCTTGATGACAACGGAAAGAAACGCACCAAGCTTGCATTTATGAATGATACGACCCATTTAAAAGGAGTAGAAATATGAGTCATATTCTTCGCTATACCCATCCCGCAAAGGCATGGGAGGCCGCATTACCGCTCGGCTCGGGCAGACTCGGCGCCATGGTGTTCGGCGGCACCAAAACAGAAAAAATTCAGCTCAATGAAATTTCCCTCTGGTCCGGCGAGCCTTATCCCAATGCCGACCGACCCGAGGCATACAAGCACCTGCCCGAATTGCGCAGGCTGATTGAGAACAAGCAGTTCAAAGCCGCAGCAGACCTGCTCAATGCGGAATTTACAAATCAGGGCGGCGGCTTTGAGGCAGCTTATTCGGGCTCTTATCAGACCGCAGGTGAGCTGCTTCTGACCCTGCAGCCGACACTCGGTGCTGTATCGGGCTATGAGCATGCTCTCGACCTGCAAACGGCAACCGATGCGGTTGCCTACACCAAAGGCGGTGTCCGTTTTGAGAGAAAAACCATTGCAAGCAGACCCGATAATTGTATCTGCACGAAGCTGACGGCCGATAAAAAGGGAAGCCTCTCTTTTAATCTGCGCTATGAGCGCAACGACCTTTCGTTTTGTGTAGCAGAGGATAATACCCTTGCCGCAGGTGGTTATTGCAACGGCGATATCGACCATCTGCGCTTTGCGGTGTGTGCTGTTGTGAAGGCTTACGGCGGTAGCGTAATGGCAGATAAGGGACGTCTTACCATCCGCAATGCTGACAGTGCCGAAATTTTTATCGGCATCCGCACGGATTATGTGCTCGATCAGAGCTGCAATTTTAAAAACGGAAAAGCACCGCTTGAACAGGCAAAAGCAGAGGCCCTTGCTGCATCCGAAAAGGGCTTCGATGCCGTGTATGCCGACCATCTGACCGAATACAAGTCCTTCTATGACCGCAATACCTTGCACATCGAAGGTGAGCATCGTGATGACCTCACCATCCCCGAACGACTAAAAAATCTGCAAAAAGGCGGCAAGGATGTCGGTTTGTCTGAGCTGCTTTATAACTTCGGCAGATATCTGCTCATCGGCTCCTCGAGACCCGACAATGCCCTGCCTGCAAATTTGCAGGGTGTGTGGTGCAAGGATTATCAGGCACCCTGGCATTGTGATTACCATGCAAACATCAATGTGCAGATGAATTACTGGCC
>JAZOWJ010000123.1:0-8362 GCA_045659125.1 Acutalibacteraceae bacterium | reverse complement strand
TGGCTACGATCCGACTTCTGCGTAAAAAAAGCAGACCGGTTGAGAATTTTGATGAACGACTTTTTGAGTTGCTCGATGACATGAAGGATACACTCATCAAGGCAGAAGGACTTGGCCTTGCGGCTGTGCAGGTCGGTGTGCTTCGCCGTGTTGTTATTATCAATATGGATGGTAAATTTGTTGAGCTTATCAATCCTGAAATTGTCAAGCAGGAAGGCGAACAGAAGGAAGCAGAGGGTTGTCTTTCGTTGCCTCGCCGGGCAGGTGTGACAAAGAGACCTTATTCAGTTCGCATTCATGCATTTGACCGTTTCGGTAAAAAGCATGCTTATAACGGTACAGAGCTGATGGCTCGCTGCTTCTGCCATGAAATTGATCATCTCGACGGAATTCTCTATTCTGATCGTCTTGCACCCGGAGAGACTCTTTATCCGACGGAGGGATAATCATGCGAATTGTATTTATGGGAACACCCGATTTTGCTGTTCCTTGCTTAAAAGCTCTGCATGAAAACGGACATGAGATAACACTTGTTGTTACCCAGCCAGACAAGCCGCAGGGCAGAAAACAGATTCTCACTGCGTCACCTGTCAAGGAATTTGCCGTGGCTAATGATATTCCTGTTTATCAGCCCGTTTCCATGAAAACACAGGAAGCTTATGACCGTATTGCTGCTGATAATCCTGATTATATCGTTGTTATAGCATTTGGTAAGATTCTTCCGCAGGCAGTACTGGATATTCCCAAATATGCCTGTATCAATGTGCACGGCTCGTTGCTGCCGCGATACAGAGGTGCTGCTCCGATTCAGTGGTCCGTTCTCAACGGTGATAAGCAAACAGGTGTTACCACCATGCTCATGGATGCCGGAATTGACACCGGTGATATTCTTTTGCAAAAGGTGACACAGATTGATCCGTTTGAAACAGCAGGAGAATTGTTTGACCGTCTTGCTGAGCTGTCTGCTCCTGTTTTGCTTGAAACTCTTGAAAAATTTGCCAAGGGAGAAATTTCACCTGTAAAGCAGGATAATGAAAAAGCAGATTATGTTTCTATATTAAAAAAAGAAAATGCATTGATTGATTGGTCAAGAGATGCGCAATCTCTTCATGATCATGTCAGAGGCATGAATCCGTGGCCTGTTGCGTTTACAAGACTCGGCGGAAAAACTTTGAAAATATTTGAAACGCGTGTCAGCGAGCATGTTTTAGGACATGATATTGGTGAAGTAACGGTGTGTGACGGCAAATTGTTTGTTCGCTGCGCTAACGATACTTGCCTTCAGATTCTGTCTCTTCAGCTTGAAGGCTCCAAAAGACTGGATGCCGATGTGTTTTTACGAGGCAGAGCCTTTACTGAAAAAACAATTTTAGGACTTGAATAAAGGATGTGTGATAAGTGTATTTCGATCCTTATTATCTGATGTTTGTTGTACCTGCATTTTTGCTGGCATTGGGTGCGCAGCTTCTTGTTAAGAGCACCTATAAGAAGATGTCCAAAGAAATGAATGCACGCGGTGTAACAGGTGCGGCGGCTGCAATGGCAGTGTTGCGTCATTACGGAATTACGGATGTCAGAATTGAAGCAACTCACGGAAAACTGACAGATCATTACGATCCGAGAAATAAAGTGATTCGTTTGTCGGAGGGAGTTTATAACACTGCTTCTGTGGCTGCTGTCGGAATTGCTGCGCATGAAGCAGGACACGCTGCACAGCATGCGCAAAGTTATGCTCCGATTCGTGTCAGAAATGCAATTCTGCCTGTGTGCAATATTGCTTCATATGCAGGCATTCCCTTGGCAATGCTCGGTTATTTCCTTGGCATGGAGCCGTTGATTATTGTCGGTCTTGCTCTTTATTCTGCAATTGCAGTATTTCAGCTTGTGACTTTGCCGGTCGAATTCAACGCAAGCAGCAGAGCACTTGCTGTTATCAATGAAACCGGTCTGCTCGGTGATGAAGAAAAATCGAAAGCTGCAAAGGTGCTTCGTGCTGCTGCCTTGACTTATGTTGCTTCTCTGGCTGTCACACTTGCAAACCTTCTTCGATTTGTTATGATATTCCTCGGCGGAAAACGCCGTAGATAGGGGATTAATTATGGCTAATGCGCGCGATTGCGCTTATGATGTTTTACAGAAAATGGAACGTGATGGTGCTTATTCCACTGTTGCATTGCGTTCATATTTTAATCGTACCGAAATGTCTGCACAGGATATTCAACTTGCAACTGCCTTGGTTTTTGGTGTGACAGAACGAAAGATTACGCTTGATTATTTTCTGTCAAAGCATCTGAGTCAACCAATAAAGAAACTGAAACCGCAGGTATTGACCATTCTGAGAATCGGTGCATATCAGCTGTTGTATATGGATAAAATCCCTGCAAGCGCTGCTGTGAATGAGGCAGTCAAGGGGACCAAAAAATACGGCTGTTCTTATGCATCCGGCCTTGTGAATGCAGTTTTGCGCAAGGTTGCCGCATCAGGAGTGGTTTATCCGCAGACAGAGGACTCTGTTTATGATTTCAGCATTCGCTATTCCTGCCCGGAATGGCTTGTTTCACATTTTATAAGTTCTTATGGTTTGCAGAATGCGCAGCAGATTTTATCGGCTTCGCAGGGTGAAAATCATCTGTATATCCGTGTCAATACATTAAAAACAACAGTAGACGGTTTAATTGATATGCTTTTGCAGGCAGGAATTGAGACGGAAAGGGTAGCTGATTTACCCAATGCGTTGATTCTTAAAAATGTCGGTGATTTGACTCGACTGCAAGCCTTTAACGATGGCTTATTCTTTGTGCAGGACTACTCTTCACAGCTTTGCTGTGAGCTGTTGGATGCACAGGAGGGTGATTTTCTTGTGGATTGCTGTGCTGCACCCGGGGGAAAAAGCTTTACCTCCTGTTGCAAAATGAATGGCAAGGGTAAGGTGCTTTCTTGTGATCTGCATCCTTTTAAAACAGATATGATTTCAGAAAATGCAAAGCGTCTGGGTATATCATGTCTGCAAACTGTCTGCACTGATGCCGTAAACCTGAAAAATACGGTAAAGGATGCCGATCGTGTTTTGTGTGATGTCCCATGCTCCGGCCTCGGGGTGATCGGCAGAAAGCCTGAAATCAGGTATAAAGATAAAGCCGAAATTGATCTTTTACCTGCATTGCAGTTGAAAATATTGACCTCATGCTCTGAAATGGTAAAGCCGGGTGGAACCTTGGTGTATTCTACCTGTACGCTCAATCCTGCCGAAAATGAAGATGTATGTTCTGCTTTTTTGCAACAAAATCCCTCTTTTGAAGCTGTTAAAGAATTTTTGACAGTGATACCCGACGGAAGCAGAGATGGATTTTTTGTTGCTAAAATGATAAGAAAATCGGAGGCAGGTACATGTTAACGGATATTCGCTCGTTATTACCTGAAGAGTTGACAGCTGTTTGCAAGGAAATGGGACTTCCTGCGTTTCGTGCAAAACAAATTTTTCGTTGGCTGCATGTTGATTGCGTCGATTCTTTTGATGAAATGACAAATCTTCCGCTTAAATTGCGCGAAGAATTGAAAGCAAGGTTTGAAATTTTTTATTGTACTATTGAAAAAAAACAAGTTTCAGTGTATGATAGTACTGTTAAGTACCTTTTTCAGCTGCCCGATGGCGAGTTTGTTGAATCTGTTCTGATGAAATACAAATACGGTTATTCACTTTGTGTTTCTTCTCAGGTTGGCTGTAGAATGGGGTGTACATTTTGTGCGTCAACCCTTGGCGGGGTTGTACGCAGTCTGACAGCATCTGAAATTCTTGCACAGCTTATAGCTGCACAAAAAGATGCACAGGCTCGTGTTTCTCATGTTGTTATGATGGGAATGGGTGAGCCGCTTGATAATTACGACAATACATTGCGTTTTTTGAAGCTTGCAAGTCATCCCGACGGACTCAATCTCGGAATGCGTAATATTTCACTTTCAACCTGTGGTATTGTGCCTAATATAAATCGGCTTTCGGAAGAGAAGTTGCAATTGACGCTTTCCGTATCATTGCATGCGCCGAACGACGCGCTTCGTTCATCAATGATGCCTGTCAATAAAAAATGGAACATTGATACCTTGTTGGGTGCATGTCGTGATTACATAGAAAAAACATCAAGACGTATTTCTTTTGAATATTCCATGGTTCGCGGCGTGAATGACAGTGATGATTGTGCTCGCGAACTTGCTAAAAAACTCAAAGGAATGCTGTGTCATGTTAATTTGATTCCTGTTAATGCTGTCGATGAAACGGGATGTGTCGGCAGTACACCGCAACGCGTTCAGCAATTTGCTTCAATTCTTGAATCATCCGGGGTAACAGTTACTGTCCGGCGTACTTTGGGAGCAGATATTGATGCTGCCTGCGGTCAATTGAGAAAAAAGAAAATGAAAGGGGAGTGATGTTTCTTGCAATGTGCAATGAAAACGGATATCGGAAGAGCCCGTGAACATAATGAAGATACTTGTTCCTGCGGATCTGTATCCGATTCATTCGGATGGGCTGTTGTGTGTGACGGCATGGGGGGAGCGTTGGCAGGAGAGGTCGCGTCCTCAACTGCAGTGGAATTTATATCAGAAAGAATCCGACGTTCGTACAGACGTGATATGTCGGAGGTGTCAGCCGGATATCTGCTGACAACAGCAATTATTGCATCAGGTATTCTGATTTGTGATGATAGTAAAAAAAATGCTTCACATGAGGGAATGGGAACAACTGTTGTTGCTTGCATAGCCCTGAAAAATACCTTGGTTTGTGCCAATGTGGGCGATAGTCGAGGATATATTTTAAACAAAAACGGTCTGAAACAGATTACAAAGGATCATTCTTTGGTGCAGGAATTGATTGATTCCGGCAGACTTTCGGAAGCGGATGCTGAATTTTTTCCGCACAGAAATGTCATTACCAGAGTTTTGGGTACAACCGAAGATGTTGATGTTGATATTTTTACGATACCGTTTTTGCCCAAGGACAGATTCTTGCTATGCTCTGACGGCTTGACAAATATGGTTAAGGATGATCGGATTGCAGAAATTCTGAAAATTGCTGATGCTGATGAGGCCGCAGAAAAATTAGTAAATGAAGCCAACTTAAACGGCGGCACAGACAATATAACGGTTGCTGTTATTGAAAAATAAAAAGGAGTGACATCCGTTTTGATGAACTATCTGAATAAGGTAATCGGCGGAAGATATGAAATAAATGAAATTATCGGTGTTGGTGGCATGGCGATTGTTTACAAAGCTTTCGACAGAACCGAAAATCGATATGTTGCTGTAAAAATTCTTCAGGAAAAGTTTCTTGAGGATGAAGAATTGCGTCAGCGTTTTAAAAATGAATCAAAGGCTATTGCCGTTATGTCGCATCCGAACATTGTTAAGATTTTTGATGTGAATTTCGGCGAGGATTTGCTGTATATTGTTATGGAGCACATTGAGGGAATCAATCTCAAAGAATACATACAGCATAAAAACGGTCTTGATGTCAAAGAAACATTGCATATTATTATGCAGATTCTCCGTGCACTTCAGCATGCGCATGATAAAGGTATTATTCACAGAGATATCAAGCCGCAGAATATTCTTTTGTTGCCAAACGGCACAATTAAGGTGACGGATTTCGGTATTGCGCGATTCAATCGCGGTGATGTAAAAACACCCGAAGATACTTCTGCGATTGGCTCTGTTCGTTATGTCAGCCCCGAGCAGGTGCGCGGTGAATTTACAGATGCCCGCAGCGATGTTTACTCAATGGGTGTTGTACTTTACGAGATGCTCACCGGGCAGGTTCCTTTTGATGCAAAAGATCCGGATGATATTGCTGTTATGCATCTGCAAAAAGAAGCTATTCGTCCTTCTGTTTTTAATGAAAATACACCTGTCGGGCTTGAACAGATTACCATGAGAGCCATGCAGAAGAATCCGAAGGATCGTTATCAGAGTGCAGCTGAAATGCTGATGGATCTTGACGCATTCAAAAAAGATCCTTTGATTAAATTTGATTATTCTTATTTGGTGGACAAAGAACCCACTAAATATTTGCATGTAAATGCACAGAGCTTACCTGTTGCATCTGCTGAAGATATCAAGCCGTATCAGGCAGGTGCAGATGTCGAAAAGCCAAAAACGAAAAATATGACTGAAGATGTCTCGCAAGCGGAGAATGATATGAAAGTTGAAGATTATTCAGATTATGAATTCAGAGGCAGAAACCTGACTGTTCCTGTTCTTGCAACCTTGTCTGTTGCATTGGTTGCAGTTGTTGGTTTTGTTATGCTCATGATTTTCTATGATCCGTTGTCAGGTTATTTTACTGACAATGAAGATAGTAAGATTGGTAAAGTATTTTCTTATTTATCTGAAATCATGGGGGATGAGGATGTTGAAGTTCCGAATTTCATCAACATGACCTTTGATGAGGTAAAGGCGAAATATCCGAATATTAAATTCGAAGATCCGGTTTATGTACTGAACAGTGAATTCGAAGCAGGTCGTGTTTGCGCACAATCTCCTGAGGCATCAACCGTCATGACGAAGGATACCGTTGTTAAGCTGACAATTGCTCGAAGTGCTACCTCGCAGATTGCCGTGCCTGATGTTGTAGGTAAGAATTATATGACAGCAAAGAGCGAATTGAGTGCATATGGCTTTACGGTTGTACTGATGCCTGTTTTTGCTGAGAATGAAACCATCGGTAATGTTATTCGTACCGATCCTGTGGCAGGTACCATGCTTGAAACGCTCAAGAAAGTGACCGTTTATTATGCGTCTTCAATCAATACAGAGGTTGTTGAGGTACCTGATGTTGTCGGTATGCTTCAATCGCAGGCTGAAGAAAAGATTCGCGCAGCAGGTCTTGTAGTTGGCGGTATCTCGCTTGAGCCGAGCTCACCGTCCTTGAAAGGATATGTTATTTCACAGTCTCCTGTTGCCGACTCTGAATATCAGGTTGCTGCAGGCTCTGCAGTATATCTTGTTGTTGGTACCGGCGAGGCAAGCTCTTCGTCTGTTTCCTTCTCTGTATCTCTTCCGAATACAGGTAAAGAAGGCACCTTGTATGTCTATCTGAATGACGAATTCTATGATTCCACAACAGAAAAATTTGACGGCAGCAAAAAGGGTCTGACAATCACAGGCTCGGGTAAGAATAATACATTTGAAATTTATGCAGATGATGTTCTTATCTACTCCGGCAAAATTGACTTTACAACGGATCCTGCAACTGTTAATGTTACGTATAAGGCTGAAACAACGGATGAAAAGGTTTTGATTCCGAATGTGATCGGAAAAACAAAATCCGCTGCAGAAGCGGCATTGAATGATGCAGGCTTTACCAATATTACATTTAAAGAAATTGACAGTACAGAAGCTGCAGGTGTTGTTGTAAGTCAGAATCCTGTAGCAAGCTCGTCTACGAAATATGCAAAGGATACTGCAATCACTGTTTATGTCAGCAAGGGCATAAGTGAAACACCTACAGTGCAACAGGGTGAGCCTGCCACACAGCCCAGACCGACTGAACCGCCTGTGACACAACCGCCGGTAACCGAGCCTCCGGTAGAGCCTCCCACAGCTCCTCCTTCATTTGAACCGGATGAACCGACCGGCAGCGGTGATGATATTACGATTTTCTGATAATTGACGATGAGAGTAATTGAAGGAAGAATCATCAGATCTCTCAGCGGCTTCTACGATGTGGAAGCCGCTGACGGTGTTTACACATGTAAATGCAAGGGTAGCTTTCGCAAGCGCAGTTTATCGCCGATTGTCGGCGATATGGTTGAGGCTGAAATTGACGGCGAAAATGTCGGATCAATCAGCAAAATACAGAATCGGCGCAATGAGTTGCTCCGACCTCCTGTTGCCAATGCCGATCGTCTTGTGATTGTTGCAGCAGCTGCAGAACCAAAACCGAATTTGTATGTGATTGATAAGATGTCTGCAATTGCAGTGCACGGAAGTCTGGAGCCTGTTATTGTTTTCACAAAGAGTGATCTTTGCGATTGTTCTGATTTGATTGACTTGTATGAAAAGGCAGGAATACGGACTTTTCTTTGTTCGTCTGTGAATTCTGACGGAATTGAGCAGGTCGGTGCATTATTATCGGATGGCTTCAGCGTTTTGACAGGAAATTCGGGTGTAGGCAAATCATCGCTGATCAATGCATTGTGTCCTGATCTTTGTCTTGAAACGAATGAGATCAGTAAAAAGCTCGGACGCGGACGGCATACAACACGCTGTGTTACGGTTTATCGTATCGGAAACGGTATAAGTCGGAGGCCAAGCGGTCTTAGGAAGACAAGGGTCTCTTACAACTCCTTGGCTCACAGAACGACATGGCTAC
>JAZOWJ010000122.1:0-3846 GCA_045659125.1 Acutalibacteraceae bacterium | reverse complement strand
CCCTCAATATTTTCCGTCAGGAAAATATATCATTCATCATATCGAAGATATATCATATCCGCAAAGCGGATATATCATTATTATGGTGTTCGTGCGTAGCACGATAAACCATAATTTACAGCTCCCCCAACGAACAGAATTCATACCCCTGCTGTCGGGCATAATCGATTATATCTCCCATTGCGTCTGCATTGTCTGCGGACACGGAATGCAACAGCAGAATCATGCCCGGATGCAGCTGCCTTGTGATCTGCTCAAAGGCATAGGAAGCACCCTTTTGTGAGGACGTATCCCAATCGCTGTAGGCTGCCGACCAGAACACACATGAAAAGCCGAGGCTGTTAACAAGATTGATTGCGTTTTCGTTGTATTTCCCCTCGGGGAAGCGGAAAAACAAGGACGAATACCCGAAATTCTGCCGCAGAAATGCATCATAATCCATAATTTCCTCCGCCATGCGGTTTCTTGAAATCGCCGTAAAATCGGCATGGCTGACAGAATGATTACCCACAATATGACCTTCGTTGATCATGCGTGCAATCAGCTCGGGCTCACTTTTCACCTCATGCAGGGTGCAGAAAAATGCCGCAGGCACCTGCTTTTCTTTTAACACATCCAGAATTTTTGCCGTGTTGCCGTTTTCGTAGCCGCAGTCAAAGGTCAGATAAATGCGTTTTTTATCGGTGCTTGTGTCATATACAACCGCATCGAGATTTTTTTCTTCAAATTCCTCCTGAAAGCTGCGGCTGTAGGGATGCACCGCACCGTTTTCGGATTTGCCGAAATAATGCTCCACAGGGGTCTGCGAAAGCCCTGCCGTGTTGTTCGGGTCGGTCACGGTGTATTGTCTCGGCTGCAGTGCGCCAAGCCCGGTCAGTGTATTGCCGCCGGCGTCACCGTAAAACACCCGTTGCACATGCATTTCGACATCTCCCTGCACAGGCAGGGTGAGATTATCCTCTGTCGGCAAAGAAACCGTATCATCCGTTGAAGAACAGCCGACACAGCACACAAGCACCAGTAAAACACAAAAAATTCGTTTCATATTTTTTTCCTTTCTCTTTTTATGTACCGGTCAGAAGACCGGCCTTGCAAAAAAGTTATTTCATCAGGTTCTGCATACCTGTAATCAGGTCATCCACTGTGTCAATGGCACGCATGGCGGTTTTCTTTGCCTTTTTCTTGACGGCATTATTGGCAACCATGCTTGTGCCCATCATCACAGCACCGCCGACAGTCATCACCGCACCGACACCCTTCATAACCATACCGATTTTTGTTTTCATCTTTTCGCCTCCTTTTTTGCCTTTTCAGTTTGCCCCGAACAAATCGGAATATTCCGCATTGCAAAAAGCAGCATTGCGTGTTATACTGAAAAGAAAAACGGAGAAAAAACAAAATGGCACAATTGAATATTGTACTTGTGGAGCCCGAAATTCCGCAGAACACGGGCAATGTGGCCCGAACCTGTGCCTGCACGGGCGCAAAGCTGCATCTTGTGGAGCCCATGGCTTTCAAGGTCGATGACAAAAAGCTCAAAAGAGCAGGTCTTGACTACTGGCATCTTCTGGACATCACCTATCATGCATCCCTCGAGGATTTTTTCAAAAACACACAAGGCGGCACTTATTTTTATTATTCCACCAAGGCAAACCACGATTACACGCAGGTGGAATATCCCGACAACTGTTATCTTGTGTTCGGCAAGGAAACAGCAGGTCTGCCCGAATGGCTGCTGCACGAAAACCCCGACACAACAGTGCGCATTCCGATGATTTCGGATGCAAGAAGCCTGAATCTTTCCAACTCCGTTGCCATCGGTGTTTTTGAAGCACTGCGGCAATGGGGCTTCCCTGCACTGCAAAACAAGGGTCAGTTAAGAGATTTCGATTGGGAGTGAGCTTATGCATACCGTCAAACCCGGTGTACTGAAGCACATGATCAAGCAGATTGTGCGCTTTATCTATCCGCAATCCCTTTGCATCAACGAATGGAAATCCCACACGGGACGGCACATTGCCCCCAACACCTTCACACACAATGACGACTCGGAAACACTGTCGCTCGGCACTTACTGGCAGGGCGGCTATGACGATGTGCGCTGGTTTTGTGCCGATGTTACCGTGCCTGCCGACTTTGCAGGCAAAAAGGTTTATCTGCAGCACGATTTCGGCGGTGAAGCACTCGTGCGCATTGACGAAAAAATTGTCGGTGCGGTCAGCTCCATGGATTCCGCCTCGTGGGTACACAGAGATATCATTCTGCTCCCCGCATTAAAAGACGGACAGCTTCTGCACATCGAAACGGAAAATTCCGTTTGCTGCGGCGGCTTCTGCGATGCTGCCATGGACGGCGCAAAGAAAGCAACCATGCAGATGCGCACTGCCAACCTGCTGACGGAGGAGGAGGCAACGGAAGAATATTATTTCCTTGTGACCCGTGTTTATGATGCACTCGATTTAATTCACGATGAGGTCGTGAAAACAAAGGTATACAACGCACTCGATGATTCTTTACATATTCTTGATTTCGATTTTGACAACGCAACCTTTTATCGCAGTGTCCCTGCAGCCCTGCAGATGCTCAAAAACACCCTTGCAGGCATCACAGCACACAATCCGGGCGATGTGTATCTGACAGGTCACAGTCATCTTGACGTGGCATGGCTGTGGACGGTGCTCGAAATCACACGCAAGACAGCACGCACATTTTCCAACAATCTCGCATTGATGGACCGTTATCCCGATTTCCGTTTTGCACAAAGTCAGGCCGTGCTGTATGACTTCATGAAAAAGCACTACCCCGACATTTTTGAGCGTGTCAAAGAAAAGGTGAAAAGCGGTCAGTGGGCGATCACAGGCAACACATGGGTCGAAGCCGACACAAACTTAGCTTCGGGTGAATCACTCATCCGTCAGCTTCTGTTCGGCAGAAATTTCTTCTTGAAGGAATTCGGCGTCTGCTCCGATATTTACTGGCTGCCCGATTGCTTCGGCTTTACCTGGGGCTTGCCGCAGATTATCAAAAAATCAGGCATGAAATATTTCATCACCGCCAAGCTGCAGAACAATGACACGCAGGCATTTCCGCATTCGGCATTCCGCTGGCGTGCCCACAGCGGTGACGAGGTGCTCGCATTCGTGCAGAATGTGCATTATGAGGGTGAATTCGACCCGCATTACGTTTACAACACCCACCACACCAACCGACAAAAAGCAGAAGCCGGCATTTCCTACGGCATGTTCGGCTACGGTGACGGCGGTGGCGGCTGCACCTTTGATATGCTCGAATCCTGCCATGCCATTCAGCAGATTCCCGGTATGCCGAAGGTAAAACAGGAATTGCCCGATGCATTTTTCAGCCGATTGGAAGAAAGCAAGGAAGCACTTCCCGTCTGGGACGGTGAACTGTATTACGAAAACCACCGCGGCACATTCACAAGTCAGTCCTTTGTGAAGAAAAACAACCGCAAGGGTGAAATTCTTTTGCGCAATGCCGAAATGCTCTTGTCGCTTGCAAAAATCACAAGCAACACTGCCTATCCGCAGGAAAAAATGGAAGAAACATGGAAATTGCTTCTCATCAATCAGTTCCATGACATCCTGCCCGGCACATCCATACATGAGGTGTATGAAAATACAGCACTCGAATACGAAAAAATGAATAAAAACGGCAACGAAATGCTGCAGACTGCACTGCAAAGCCTTGTTGCCGAGCTTACAGCCGAGGACGGCGATGTTGCCGTGTTCAACCTGCTGCCGACAGAAGTGACAGCCCCTGTCACAGACGAAAACGGCACCTTCCTTGCAACGGTTCCGCCCGTCGGCTTCAAAATTTATAAGCAAA
>JAZOWJ010000121.1:0-6489 GCA_045659125.1 Acutalibacteraceae bacterium | reverse complement strand
GGCGAAAGAATTCTTTTACTTGTGTTTTTGTAAATCCCAATTTTTCACCAATTTCCCGGTAGGTTAATCCTGATTCCCTTAATTCCAATATTTCTTTTTCATATTGACTGATATGTCTGTATTCTCTGGGCATAAAAAATTACTCCTATGGTAGATATTTCTATTCTACCATAGGAGGGTGTTTTTTTCTATTGTCCGTTTTTTACGGACTTGTGCAATGACCGTACAGGGATTTTTATTTAGCAATTATGCGAAGCCGAGAGCCTTTTTGAGGAACAGAATCATCTTATCAAAGAAGGCCTTGAGCTTATCGAAAATTGACATAATGCCGCCGAGCATTCCGCCTCCGTCTTCCTTGGGAGGCTGCTCTTCGTCAGGCTCATCCTCGCCGCCATCTCCGGGCTCGTCAGGATTGTCGGGCTGTTCACCGCCGTCTGCGGGAGGAGCAGGAGGTGCCGGTGTATCGCCCAATGCACCGATAAAATCGATGATTGCGCCGATATCACCAAGGCTCAGAACTGCAATCAGGTCGGTGATGGTAAGACCCGAATCAGCCAGCAGATCCACCAGTGTCGTGGACAAATCTGCAACAACAGTGATGATATAATACAGCACAAGCAGAACAATATCGCCTGTCGAGTATTCATCGATCATGCCTGTCAGCTGACTGAGCAGCATCATGACGGTTTCCTTGTCGTAATCGTCAAGATTGGGCGACACGGTCATAAGCAGATCTACAACTGCGTCCAGATTTTCCTCAATGAAGAGAACGGAAACAACAAGACGAAGCAGTGCGGTCATCAGATCACCACCGCCTGCAGCATCCAGACGGACAATTCTGCGTCCTTCCTTGGATTCAAAACGAGCAAGGGTGCCTGCACAAAGGGTGTAGAAATCAATATACGGAAGGGTCAGTGTGATATCCTCTTCGGTCACATTGCCGTTCTTATCCGTAACCTGCTTCTGGCCGAGCACAATGGATTCACCAAGCAGAGAACCGAGCAGCGAGCTGATAACGGAATTGAAGTCGATATCCAACGGCAGACTCAGATTGAGCTTAAAGCCGCCGAGATCGAGATTGGAAAGCAAGCCGCCAAGCAGATCATAAAGATTGATGATGGGCTTTGCAATATCCAGAATCACATACGCAAAGTGAGCAATGTTGTTGACAAGGTCATTCATTGCGCCCGTGGAAATGAAGAACATCAGGTTCGGCAGGAGATTGAAGACAGCCGTGATCGGATCGTCAAGCACCTTTTCCACAAGACCGAGAATGGGACTGAGAATATAATAGAAGGTGTTGCTGTAAGCACGGTCAGGATTTGCTTCCTGCAGGCCTACGGTGTTTTCATAATAAGCCTTATAGGTAAGGATTTTTTCTGCGGGGCAGGTCAGCAGCTCAAGCAGAGCAATGAACCAATACTGATAGCCTGCATAAGACGGCAGAGAAACAAGACCGAAAACATTCAGAGGCTGATCAAGCAGCAGGAACTCAAAGATGAACGATGCAGGAGAAAGCAGAGCAGAAATGACACGGATAAAGGCCTCACCCGTTTCAAGTTTACCGCCTTCGATACCCCAGTTGAAGTTTGCATCTGTCAGCGTGGGAACATTCTGACCAAGGTCTCCGTCGAATTTCAACGGCAGGAACAGGCCTTCCCACGTGTCATACTTCATCAGCTCCGTATAAGGCTTCAGCTCATCGCCTGCATTATACGCAGGAACATTTTCATCACCGAGCATTTCTGTTACACGAAGTGCAACACGTGCAGGGGTAATTTCAATTCTGAATGCGTTATAAAGAATTGCAATGATGTCAATATCGCCGAGTGTTCCGTCCACACCGCTGAGCAGCTGATACAGCAGGTTAAACAGCATGTTGATGGTGTCATTGGAGATATAACCGTAAATCAGATCCTCAAGGAAAGCACCGAGGCCTTCTTCCATGCCTTCAATGCCGAGCAGGGAAAGCACATTGTCAGCAAGCGGGCCGATATCGGCAACCATTTCGCTTGCCATTTCCTGTGTCCACATGTCGGAATAAACAACCTTTGCACCGTAGCTGCGGCTCGGATTGAGAGTCGGATTCAGCAGGGTGTCGGTGTAGTAATTGATCTGATCCAACGGATAGGTGTAGGCCTGCTTGTTATAATAATTACCGCCTTCATTCGGATAGAACAGCTCAAGCATTGCACACAGAGCCTCATCGGGATGCAGCATGATGTTGTAAATGAGTTCGCCGAAGGACATGCCGAGGAACAGTTCACCGCTCAGGTCAATACCGAAGCACTCGATGAGATAAGGAAGATTCTGATTGTTGATATCATAACGATAACCGACAGCAGTCAGCACAAAGCGAAGCAGGAACAGGAACACATAACCGGGGTTATTGACCGCAAGCGTGTGGTTTGCGAGCATGGTGCCGTTTTCAACGAGCTTTTTCTCATGAATCAGCGGCAGCTTGTATTCTGTACCGTTCTTTGCAGTGAGGCTGATGAAGTGCGAAAGAATGTGATTCAAGGAATCAAGCGCACCTGCAATATCACCAAGCAGGTCGGCGATGTTGGTTGTGTAAACGTCAATACCGTCGCTGAACAGGTTAACGTCCAGCTGTACCTTTTTCAGGCCGTCCAGCAGGTTGTCGCCTGTGTCGCGGATAATGAAATTGACAAGATTGGGAAGCAGCTTGCAGATGGTGGCGATGGGTTTCTTGGCAACAATTTCTTCCACCCATTTCAGCAGCGGAATCAGAATGTCCATCAGATAAGAGTCACCGTTGAGATGTTCGTATCTTGCACGGACTCTGTAGTCATCGGCACTGTAGCATCTGCCGGCGGGAAGATTGTCATTATCGACTGCATTGGGCATAACTGTCAGGCCGAGAGCTTCCAGCAAGGGCAGCAGAAGATCTCTGTAGCCTGCCTGTTCAACGATGGTTGCGGTTTTGGAAAGCAGCTCAAGGCTCCAGTAGCTGTCGTCGCAGAACAGGCAAAGAACTGCAACACGAAGTCCGCGGAAGGTTGCGGCAAGGGCTGCAGCAAAGGTGTCGCGGTCGTTCAGCGGAACACTTCTGCCGTCGCTGCCCACACGAGTCCAGTTGATTGCATCCCATTGCACATTGTTCCAGGAATACATTTCCGAACCGGCCTTGGCGAGTTCAGCCTTTGCGGAAGGATAGTCATTAAGATATGTTGCAAGCTTACCGGGTGTGAGCGCAGCATCCAGCTCAGTCAATGCCCAGTTCACCAGAGAGCCGAGGGTATTTTCGAAGCCTTTGACACTTGAGAACAGATCCATCAGCAGGTTTGCAATCATCGGATAGATGGATTTGACGATCAATGTACACATTTCATCTGTGTACAGCATGTTTTTCAGAAGAATGCCGACAAGCTCCTGCGCATTGTTATAGGGCTTTGCAGCACCGGCCTCAATGCCGAGAAGATCATTCAGAGTATCACCAAGGAACATATCGATGGTAGCCATCACATCCGCATTGGTGAACAAATCGTCAAACTGTGTGACGATGGAATTGAGGTTGGTAACTTCGCCCGTGTATGCAGCATTACCGCGCACGGTACGGGTCGGAGCCTGCTTACCGCTGGTCAGCAGATACTGCAGGGTCTTGATATTACCGATATTTTCCTCAAACAGGTTTACAAGCACTGCATTGGAATAGGTTTCCGTCAGAGTGATTGCATAGCTGCGCAGGGTGAAAAGATCCTGCCCTGCAACTGTCAGAGAGCCTCTTTCCATTGTATCGAGCTGTTCATTCGAGAAGTTGATCAGCTGAGAATCCCATGTGTTGCCGACATAATAAGTGCCGACATACTCGCTGTCGGGAGTGGAATTAAACACTGCATTGAAGGAATTGTTGATTGCAATCAGGCCCGGGATGGTAGTGGAGTCTTCATGAATGGCAGTATACAGCATTGCAGACTGACCGACCGTGTCGGGGTTCTGTGCAACAAAGGGAAGCTTTGCAGGCGCCTTGTCAAGCGAATATTCATCCCCGTAGGTGATGTAAATATCCTCAAGATCGGTCTGCTTGAAGAAGTAGTGCGCCTTTGTGCCGAGGCTGTCAAAGCCGCGCTGATAGCGGAACTGATAAATACCCGTGGTAACCGTGATAACGGTGGTGGAGTAGTTCATCAGAGAATCCATATCCAGCAGAACGGTTTCCTTGTCGGTGCTGACAATGAAATCAAATTCATGATACCAGTTACCTGCATTCATGTAGGTACCCGTTGCCATGAAGTAGCTGATAACGGTTTCTACATTGTAGAACTCATAAGCAGAAACTTCCTTGAATGCAAGCTCAAAACCGGAAAGGTCAGCAAAGGACGGATTGTTGTTACCGTCGGCAGCAAGCTGTTTCACAGCCTTTTCGTAGGCATCCAGCTCGGCATCCGTGGGATAGTAACGCTCACCCAGCTCATTGACATAGTATCCGATGTCTTCGTTGTAGTAATAGTTGACACCCATGGTGATGAGGTTGTCCTTGTCAAAGCGACCGCCAAGCTCCTCGAGCACCTCGTAATATTTCTGCTCGTCCTCTTCCATGATGTGGATGGGCTGATTGTCCATTGTCAGCCAGCCGGAATCCTTCATATCGGCAAAGTAGTCCTCGAGATTAAAAAGCACCTCACCATACAACAGTTCAGCCGTATAAAGACCGACACCGTAGGAATAGCTCATCAGAGATTCCGCGATGTAATAGAAGCGGTTGGCGGCTTTCAGAATGGAGTTTTCCACATTGTCCTTTGCATAAACGGTGTGCGAATATGCAAAAGCGCCCGCATCGGTATTAAAGCCCTCCGTAACAACATCGTCAGACTTTTTATTCACAATCTCATAATTATTCAGATTACGGACGTGATCATCTGCAAGCAGCGTAGCAAGCGCCTTGTACTGTTCACTGTAAATGACGGTTGCAGCCGCACCGTTGAAGGCAGGCAGGCAAGCAGTCATCAACAAGATCACAGCCAGAAATACGCTCATGGATTTGCGAAAGAGTTTCATGCTGTACACTCCTTAAGGTAATATGTTTTCTGCTCCCGATCAGGGCAGAATTATCCTCTATTATTATACTTATTATTTTAATAAAAAGCAAGCGGTAACACCGTACAATGCAAATGCATTTTGTAAAATATTTATTTATTTTTTTGGTGTTTTTGACGAAGAAAACCCGCTTTTGTTGTTTTTTACTTTTCATGTCCGATTCATGGTACATAGTCTGGACAGCTTATTGACTTTTCACAGTAAATAAGATACAATGTTTCACGGGTGAAATATATGAAAAAATATTTAATTACAATTTTTTGCTTTTGCTTACTGCCTTTATTCGTGCTTTGTGCGTCTGCCGTGCAAATCGGTGATGCCGACGGCAACGGCGAGCTGACCTCTGCAGATGCCCGATTGACCCTGCGACAGTCTGTTGAGCTTGAAAATTTAAGCAAAAATGCCCTCATTGCCGCCGATGCAGACAACGACAGCTCCATCACGGCAGGAGATGCACGGCTGATTTTACGGGCCGTGGTCGGTCTTGAGCGATTTGCAGGCGATTTCCGCATTGATTTTATTGATGTCGGACAAGCCAAAAGCATTCTTGTGCAGAATGACGGTATGACAATGCTCATTGATGCAGGAAATGTGGCTGACGGCGAATTGGTCTGCGATTATCTTTACAGCAGCGGGGTCACAAGCCTCGATTTTGTGGTGTGCACCCATGCACACGAGGACCACGCAGGCGGACTTGCCGATGTAATGCATGCATACACGGTCAATCAGGCAGTTTTTGCACCGTCCCTGACGGCAGACACGGCAAATTACAAAAATTTCCGCGAGGCCTGCAAGCAGCAAAACCTGACTCCGATTCATCCGACACTTGGCTCCACCATGTCCTTCGGAGACTGTGAAATTGCATTTTTCGGCCCTGCACTGCCCGACACAGATGACCTGAATGACAGCTCTATCGTGATGAAAATCACATACGGGGACACATCATTCCTGCTTACGGGTGATGCGGAAACTGCATCGGAATACGAAATGATTGACATGGGCTTTGACCTTTCGGCAGATTTGCTGGATGTCGGCCACCACGGCAGCTCTTCGTCAACCTCTTATGTTTTCCTGCGTCAGGTCATGCCCGAATTTGCGGTCATCAGCTGTGGTAAGGACAATGACTACGGCCATCCGCACGAAGAGGTGACAAGCCGCCTTTCGGACGCAGGCGTTATCACTTGGCGCACCGATAAGCAGGGCACCGTGCAGGTAATTTCCAACGGCAAGGCGCTTGCATTTTATACCGAAAATGACTTCAAGGCTGACATTCCCGATGAACCGTCCGTGACGGAATACATCGGCAATGTCAATTCCAAAAAGTTCCACCTGCCGACCTGCGGTAATCTGCCTGCAGAGCACAACCGCATTTACTTTGCAAGCCGCGACACAGCGGTAGCACAGGGCTATACCCCCTGCGGAACATGCAAG
>JAZOWJ010000120.1:0-2720 GCA_045659125.1 Acutalibacteraceae bacterium | reverse complement strand
CCGTCACCGGCGCCTCAAAGCCGGGCACCAGCCGCTTGAAGGAGTTGGTGCTGGGGTTGGTGATGGCACACAGAGAGCCGATGTGCTTGAGCAGACCGCCCATGAAGTAGTGTGCTGTCTGGCTCAGGTGGGAATAGCCGTTGTCATCGGAGAAAACGGGCTCACCGTCCTTGAACAGAAGCATGTGCACGTGCATACCGCTGCCTGCTTCACCATAGATGGGCTTGGGCATGAAGGTTGCACTCTTGCCGTACTTGAGAGCCGTGTTGTGGATGATGTATTTGATCATCATGGTTGCGTCAGCCATGTGCACGACCTCGCCGAGCTGCGGCTCGATTTCGTACTGACCCGATGCGGCAACCTCGGGATGATGATAGTTGATGTCAATGCCTGCTTCCTTCATCAGAAGGCACATTTCGCTGCGGCATTCGTAAGAGGTGTCAAAGGGCTTCGCAATGTGATAGTTCTTCTGCTTGGGAACGATAACACCCTTGCCGTCGGTTGCGCTGTTCCAGTAAGACTGGGATGCATCCACGGTGGCTGCGATGCAGCTGCCGTCCACATTCCATGTCACATCGTCAAACAGATAAAACTCGAATTCGGGCAGAATCTTCATTTCGTCAGCCACGCCGCTTGCCTTCATGTAGTCAACTGCAGCACGGATGATGTTACGCGGATACTGTGCGAGGGGTCTGTTTTCGGGGGTGTCAATAATCATGGCATTGCCCGTCATGGTGAGTGTGGGGATCTCGCAGAAGGGGTCAACCATTGCAGTGTCGGGATCAGGAATAAAGACCATGTCGCTCTTTTCGACCACTGCATAGCCGTAGTTGGATGCATCAAAGCCGATACCGCTTTTCATGGTGTCTTCCGAGAAATTCTGTGCGGGAATGGTAACATGACGGTACTGACCGTTGATGTCCACCATTTTAAAGTCTACCATTTTAATGTCCTTCTCCTTGATGAGAGCAAGAACATCCTGAACACTTTTTGCCATAAGCCTACAACTCCTGTTTCATTAGAATTTTTGTGTACTTTTTGATTGTACCACATTAAAGCATTGATTGCAAGACTTTTGTTCTTGCAGGACATAAAAAAAGTAAAAAGGACACCCCCATCGTTGAGGGTGTCCTTTACGCTTCGGTTTATTTAAGAAATCTGTCGATGTAGCCGAACAGGAGCTCATCTGCTCTGTTCTTTGCAGCTTCATCCTTGCCCAAATCGTGGTCTGCACCCTCATAAACATTGAGCACATGCTCCACTCCGTGCTGTGTGAGCAGGACATCGAGCGTTTGTGCATTGGAGAAGGGTACGATCGAATCGGCATTGCCGTGGTTGATAACCGTCGGCACACAGTCTGCACTGACATAGGCAATCGGGGAAACGCTGTAAAGTGCGTCCTTTGCCGCCTCCTTGGTTGCCATCGTAAAGCGCTGTCCGCAGGCCTTGCTCATCAGGTCGCAGATGGCAGCCTCGTCACCGAGTGCATTGTTGTAATAAAAATTATTGTCATACAGGTCGGTCGGCCCCGAGTTGCTGATCACCGCTACAGGCGTAACAGGAGCCGTATTTTTTCTTGCATAGGCATACAAAAGCGAAAGATGGCCGCCTGCGCTGTCACCCGTCAGCAGAACCTTATTGATATTTACACCAACCTCGGCACCCTTTGCCTTGATTTTTGCAAGTGCCGCATCAATGTCGTCAAGTATATCAAGCAGGTCAACATCATCCGAAATGTAACGGTAATTCACCGATGCCGTTGCAATACCGAGATTGGATGCACCGTAATTCATGCCGCCTGCATAGCTTTCCTTGTCGCCGCCGATCCATGCACCGCCGTGAATGAACAGCACAAGTCCCAGCTCTCCCGAAGCGCCGTCGGGAATGCAAAGATCCACAACCTGCCGTTCATGCGTGCCGTAGGACAAGTCGAGGAAAGTCTGACAGTCATATTCCTGTCCGCCGATTCCGCCAAGACCGAAAAGACCCATGAAAAAATTGATGATCGCCATGAAAAATGCAATGATTTTATCAAGCATAATGTGTCCTCCCTGTAATGATTTTTTTGTTGCGACATGCTGTCACTATATACATTTTAGCAAGAACTGTGCAAAATTGCAAGGGGAAGTTGAGACGGTGTGAAAAAATCAAGGCGAAGCCTTGTATATCATCAATTCCGCAGGAATTGCATATCATCAACGGTGATAACCGTTGTATATCATCAAAGCGGAACGCTTTGCATATCATCAAGCCGACAAAATACACACCTGAAGGTGTGATGAGATACAACACGGCACAGCCGTGTTGATGATATACACGCTGATGCGTGATGATATACCAAGCCTGTCGGCTTGGATAAAAAAATTCCTGTTCCGAAGACAGGATTTTTTTTGTGTTTACAGCTCAATTTAGCAACAATTGATTTTTGTTAATACAAGTCAGCTTTCAAACAAGATTTAATATATCTTCTGCTTATTTCAATATGACTTAATTCCGATAGAACAACCGTTTTAATGCCTTTTTTAAAATTTTCTATACTTTTTCTATGCAATTCACCATATACAGCCCAAATCATAAAATCAAATTCTTCTGAATGGGGTATATTTAATTCCTCTGCATTAAGCCAAGCATCTGATAAATTTTTAGACCAAAAGCCTTTTTTGCCTCGTAGCTCTCCGTCAGATATATCAATTTTTTGCGGATACAATTTAAAGGTTTTT
>JAZOWJ010000119.1:0-3454 GCA_045659125.1 Acutalibacteraceae bacterium | reverse complement strand
CCGATTTATAAATTCTTTTATAGAGCGAAGCGGAACAAGCGACAGCTTCCGAAATATTTGCAACGCAAATATATCACACGCGAAGCGTATATCACCACACCGCAGGTGTGATATCATTCGCCCCATCGGGGCGTATATCATTTTATGGTTTATGCAATAAACCATAATTTCCCCACTTTTTTTGATGTTCTGCGAGAACTGTAAATTATCCTTTGACACCTGCCGTCGGTTGTGCTATTATATAAATAATTGTAAACATTTTTAGGAGTGTGATTTATGAACTTCAAGGTCATTGATGAAAAAAACAACATCGTGCAGGGCTATGCACTTGTGCGTTCATGTGATAAAAAAACAAGCAAAAACGGTTCGTTCTATCTGGATATTATTCTGTCCGATTCCGACGGTGAAATCAATGCAAAGGTGTGGGATTACAAGGGTGACGAGGCGGCTATGCCCGTTGTGAACACCGTGATTCTTGTAAGGGGGCTTATTTCCACCTACAACAACGCTCCCCAGATGCGTATTGACCGCTACCGTCAGACAGAGGAAAGGGATAACATCAACATGGCAGATTTTGTGCCGAGTGCCGCTTATTCCGATGCGGATATGCTCGCCAAAGTGTGCGCTTACATAAGCTCCATGCAGGATGAGGACATCCGTAAGCTTTGCAATGCCGTGATTGCCGAT
The DNA here is from genome assembly GCA_045659125.1 of Acutalibacteraceae bacterium. Classification (GTDB taxonomy): domain Bacteria; phylum Bacillota; class Clostridia; order Oscillospirales; family Acutalibacteraceae; genus RUG806. The sequence continues at coordinate 2,767 of JAZOWJ010000119.1, read as the reverse complement.
TTCGGAGAAAAAATGAGCATCTGGCCTGCAGCCTACAAGCTGCATCATGCCATCCGCGGCGGTCTTCTGATGCACACATTGTCGATTATGAAAATGGCAGATGCCGTGGCTTCGCTGTATGCTTCCGTTGACCGCGACCTGCTGCTTTGCGGTGCACTTTTGCATGACGTGGAAAAGCTCACCGAATACAATGTTTCGGAAGCAGGCCTTGTGGAAAGCTACACCGTCAGAGGCACGCTGGTCGGACATCTTGTCGGCGGTGCCATGCTCATTGAGGGCTACGGCAAAAGACTCGGCCTCAATCCCGACACGGTTATGCTCATTCAGCACATGATTGCATCCCACCACGGTGAGCCCGAATACGGTGCTGCGGTGCGTCCGTTGTTCCTCGAGGCTGAAATTCTTTCGCAGCTCGACTTAATGGATGCCAATATTTATGAAATCAATGCAGCGTTGGGCAGCATTGCCCCCGGTGAATTCACATCCCGCATGTGGTCACTGCAGGACAGAAAATTCTATCACCACGGCAGAAAGCCCGTAACAACCGACGTTAATCTTTAAATAAAATCAGAAGCAGGAGGAAATGAATATGTCACAGAGAAATCATGAGATCACCAAGGTACAGCGCCTGCTGAATGCAGACGGTCACATTGCCGAGCCCGGCTGGTCAAGAAAGCAGTATCAGATTTATGACCGCAAGGATATCAAAGCCCCTGCATTCCGCATCAAGGAATGGGACTACTATATTGCCATTTCTTCCGAGGGCAGCTACGGTGTTGCCTTCACCATTTCCGATGACGGCTACATCGGTCTGCAGTCGGCAAGTCTTCTCGATTTCAACAAGGGCTGGGAGCACACCGAAACCATCCTCAATGCCTTCCCCATGGGGAAGCTCAGGCTTCCTCCCACTGCGGACAAGGGCAATGTGTCTTATCACGATAAAAGACTGCAGATGGACTTCATCAAGGACGGCCACAGCCGCCGCATTTTGTGCGAATACAAGAATTTCTTTGAGGGCAAAACCCTGTCTGTGGACCTGCAGCTTGAAGAGCCCGATATGGATTCGCTTGTGATTGCAACCCCGTGGAAGGAAAAGCCCACCGCATTCTATTATAACCGCAAAATCAACTGCATGCGTTGCACAGGCAAGGCAGTTTTTGACGGAAAGGAATACATCTTTGACGGCTCCAAGGACTTTGCAACCCTCGACTGGGGACGCGGTGTGTGGACCTATGACAACACATGGTACTGGGGCTCCGGTAATGCAGTTGTCAACGGCAAGCCCTTCGGCTTCAACCTCGGCTACGGCTTCTCTGACCGTTCTTCCGCCACCGAAAACATTGTTTTCTATGACGGTGTCGGCCATAAGCTCGACGATGTTACCTTCAACATTCCCGAAGAAAACGGTGTCAGACAGTACACAAAGCCGTGGACCTTCACTTCCTCTGACGGCAGATTCGAGGCAGAATTCATCCCCGTGCTCGACCGTGCTGCCAAGATTGATGTCAAGGTCATCATCACCGACCAGCATCAGGTGTTCGGCAGACTGACAGGCAAGTGCATTCTCGATGACGGCACTGTGCTCGAATTCAAGGATGTTCTTTGCTTCGCAGAGGATGTACATAACAAATATTGATTTTTTTCAACCGAAAGGAAAAGAATATGGAAAACTGGACACAAATCAGCATTGCCGTGCCTGCCAAGGACGTTGACCGTGCAGGGGACATTGCAAACATGACCGTGCCCTACGGCATTTATATTGAAGATTACAGCAATCTCGAGGAAGAAGCCATGGAGATTGCACATATTGACCTGATTGATGAGGAGCTTTTGCAGAAGGACCGCTCCAAGGCAATCGTACATATTTTTATTTCTCCCGAGGAAAATCCTGCAGAAGCCATTGCCTTCCTGACCGACCGCCTGACCGCCTGCGGCATTGAATTTGAAATCAGTCAGGACAATTGCGCCCGTGAGGACTGGGAAAACAACTGGAAAAAATATTTCAAGCCCATGCCCGTCGGCGAAAAGCTGCTCATCCACCCTGTGTGGGATGATGATTACGAAGCAGGTGACCGCAAGGTGCTGCATCTTGAGCCCGGTGTTGCATTCGGCTCGGGTGCACACGAAACCACCCGTCTTTGCATGGCAGCACTTGAAAACCATGTCAGGGAAGGCACAAAGATGCTTGACGTCGGCTGTGGCAGCGGTATTTTGTCTGTTGCAGGTATGCTGCTGGGTGCCGAAAGTGTTATCGGGGTGGACATTGACCGCCTTGCTGTCAAAACCGCCATTGCAAACGGCGAAATGAACGGCTTTGTGGAGCCTGCCTACCACATGATTCACGGCAATCTTGCCGATCAGGTCAGCGGTATGTTCGATGTCATTGCCGCAAACATCGTTGCCGATGCCATTATGATGCTTTCTCCCGATGTCAAAAAGTTTATGAGCAAGACTTCTGTTTACATCGTTTCGGGTATCATCGACACCCGTGCAGACGAGGTTGTTGCCTGCCTTTACAACAACGGCTTTGAAATCACTGCCCGTCATGAGGACAACGGCTGGCTGTGCATGGAATGCCGTCTGGCAGATTGAGGGGATAAGAAATGCTGAAGCTGAATGCAAGCCCTGTGCTTGCGCCCTATCAGAGCAGTGAAAGCTGCACCTGCACCGTGTATCCCTGTGCTACCACAACCCGTTATCAGCAGTATCTCACCGAGATTGCACAGCAGGGCTTTTCGCTGTATGCCGAAAACAGCATCGACGGAAA
>JAZOWJ010000118.1:0-5014 GCA_045659125.1 Acutalibacteraceae bacterium | reverse complement strand
GTTGTGGCGGCTTTCAAAGCCCGCTTTTGCAAAGTTTGAAACCTCATATTGCTGCAGTCCGTTTCGGTTGAGGGTCTGCACGGTCTGCAGGTAAAAATCAGCAGCCGTGTCCTCGTCGGGGAGGTTGAGCTTGTGTCGGTTTCTGCCGAAAAAGGTGTCCTCTTCAATGCTCAAAAGATAAACACTCGCATGGGGAACACCCGTGGAAGCAAGAAAATCAAGGCTTTCGGCAAGGCTTTGCTCAGTCTGATCGGGAATGCCGATGATTAAATCAAGGCTTATGTTGCAGATGCCTGCTTTTCTTGCCCACAGGATCGTCTGCAATATCTGTGCACGGTCAGCGGTTCTTCCTAATTTTTTGCGTTCACTGTCCACAGCCGACTGCATGCCGAGTGAAATGCGGTTGACACCACTCCGGGCACAGCGAAGCAAAAATGCTTCCAGGTCGGGCGAGGACGGATTGCATTCCACCGTGATTTCTGCATTTTCGGTCAGATTAAAACTCTCCCTGACCGCCTGCAGCACGGCGCAGATGTTGTCAGCACCCCAGTGTGAGGGTGTGCCGCCGCCGAAATAAACCGTATCAACGGGTCTTTTTTTTGTGTTGCTGTCAGCAAAGTCCTTGCAACGGGAGAGTGTCTGCAGCTCGTTGCATACTTCGTCCCTGTATGCCGTATACAGGGCTTTGTCTGCCACGGAATAGAAATCGCAGTAGGGGCATTTGGATTTGCAGAACGGAATGTGAAAATAAAGACCGAGTGTGTCCATTATTGGTCGTCGAGCTTGAGGATGGCCATGAATGCCTCCTGCGGCACCTCAACCGTACCGAACGAGCGCATTCTCTTTTTACCCTCTTTCTGCTTTTCAAGCAGCTTCTTTTTACGGGTGATGTCACCGCCGTAGCACTTGGCAAGAACGTCCTTGCGCATGGCCTTGATGGTTTCGCGGGCAATGACCTTGCCGCCGATGGCAATCTGCACGGGAATTTCAAACATCTGTCTCGGAATATGATCCTTGAGCTTTTCGGCAATCTTTCTTGCACGGTTGTAAGCCGAATCCGAGAAAATGATGTAGGACAGTGCGTCCACCATATCGCCGTTGAGAAGCACATCGAGCTTCACAAGATTGCTCTTTTCGTAGCCGATAACGGTGTAGTCGAGCGATGCATAGCCCTTGGTGCGTGATTTGAGTGAATCGAAGAAATCGTAAATGATTTCATTCAGCGGTAAGATGTAGTGAATATCCACACGGTCGGATGTGATGTAGTCCATGTTCTTGAAAATACCGCGTCTGCTCTGGCACAGCTCCATGATGGTGCCCACATAATCGGGCGGAGCAAAAATGTGCACCTCGGCAATGGGCTCCTCGGACCATGCAATCATGGCAGGGTCGGGGTATTTGGTCGGGTTGTCGATTTCAAGCACCGTGTCATCGGTCAGGTGGAATTTATAAATAACACTCGGAACGGTGGAAACAAGATCGAGATCGTATTCTCTTTCCAGGCGCTCCTGAATAATTTCAAGATGCAGAAGTCCCAAAAAGCCGCAACGGAAGCCGAAGCCCAGTGCACCCGAGGTTTCGGGCTCATAGGTCAGTGCCGCATCGTTGAGCTGTAATTTTTCAAGCGCATCACGCAGTGCCTCATAGTCCGCACCGTCTGCAGGATAAATGCCGCAGAAAACCATGGGGTTGACCTTGCGGTAGCCTGCAAGGGGCTCCTTGGCAGGGTTGGATGCAAGGGTGATGGTGTCACCCACACGGGCATCACGGACGGTTTTGATGGAAGCGGTTATGTAGCCGACCTCACCTGCACGCAGTGCATCGCAGGGCTCAAGACCCATTGCACGCATGGCGCCGACCTCAACAACCGTGAACTGTGCACCTGTTGCCATCATGCGCATGGTGTCACCTGCACGCAGTGTGCCGTCCATAACACGCACATAAACAATAACACCCTTGTAGTTGTCATATACCGAGTCGAAAACCAATGCCTTGAACGGTGCATCGTCATCACCCTCGGGGCAGGGAATGTACTGCACGATCTGCTCAAGCACTTCCTCCACATTTTCACCTGTTTTTGCGGAAATGCGGGGTGCTTCCGAGCAATCAAGTCCGATGATGTCCTCGACCTCTGCCGCCACACGGTCGGGGTCGGCAGCAGGCAGGTCAATTTTGTTGATAACGGGAACAAGATCGAGGTCGTTGTCGAGTGCAAGATAGGTGTTGGCAAGGGTCTGCGCTTCAACACCCTGCGTTGCGTCAACAATCAGCAGACCGCCCTCGCAGGCTGCCAGTGAACGCGAAACCTCGTAGTTGAAGTCCACGTGACCGGGGGTGTCGATGAGGTTGAGAGTGTAGGTCTCGCCGTCCTTTGCCTTGTAGTCAAGGCGCACGGCGGGTGCCTTGATGGTAATGCCTCTTTCTTTTTCAAGCTCCATGTTGTCAAGCACCTGCTGGGTCATTTCACGCTTGGAAACCGAGCCTGTGATTTCAAGCAGACGGTCTGCAAGGGTGGACTTGCCGTGGTCAATGTGGGCAACAATGGAAAAATTTCGGATGTGTGTTTTCTTTTCTTTCATGTGTTCACCTTTATATCAAAGAGTTTCGTTATGGTCCTTAAAGCCGAGTCCGAGCACCTCGCTCGATTCGGTGATGATGATAAACGGATGCTCGTCATAGCGCTTGACGATTTTGCGTATTTTTGTAACCTCATGTGCACGCACAACGCACAGAAGCATTTTCTTTTCTTCCCCTGTGAAGCCGCCCTGCACGGGAAGCAGGGACACACCTCTGCCTGTTTCGTTGGTGATGTCATGGGTGATTTCCCCGGGATGCGCAGACACGATCATCAGCATGCGTCCGTGGCCCATGCCTGCAATCACGGAATCCATTGCCTTGCCCGACATAAAAACAACAATCACGGAATACAGAATGCTGTCCACACTTTTAAAGCAAAGACCTGCAAACAGAATCACGCAGAAGTCAAGCACCAGGGTCATCGTGCCTGTTGAAATGTGCGGAAATTTAAGCCTTACAAGCCTTGTTGCAATGTCCATGCCGCCTGTGGTGGCACCGTGACGGAACACAAGCCCGAGTCCGATACCGCACAAAATACCGCCGAAGAGTGCGCAGATGAGCTTTTCACCCTCATACGCAGGAATGAATTGCGGTATGATATCCAGAAATACCGAGTTCATCGCCGTGGCAATGATGGTGCGCAGAATGAATTGTCTGCCGAACACGATCCACGAAACAACGAACAGCGGAATATTGCAGGCGAAAATCAGCACACCTGTCGGAATAACAGGGAACAGGTAGTTGATGGTGGTTGCAATGCCCGTCACACCGCCTGCAGCAAGTGCATTTGGCGCCACAAAAACCTGCACGGACAGGGAATACAGAAAGGTGCCTGCAATCCAGAACAGCACATCAACAATTGTATCGATGGCAGTTTTCTTTTTTATGCTCACTTAAACATCATCACTTTCTGATTGTATGGTAATGTTGAAAAGCTCCTCAAGTCGGGCACTGTCACCTTTTAAATAAAGATAACCGAACAGCGCTTCAAAGCCTGTTGCCTTGTGGTACTGTGCCTGCGTTTTGTTTTTGGGGGTGTGTGCACTTTTTGCGTTTCTGCCGCGCTTATAGAAGGTGATTTCCTCTTCGGTCAGAACGGGCATCAGCCTGTCCATGGCATCGGCCTGGTATGCTGCGTTCACAAGCCGCACACATTCGCGGTGCAGGTCGTTGACATTGCGTTCAACACCGCTTGTCAGCATGGTGCGCACCATCAGCTCATAAATGCCGTCCCCCACAAACGCAAGGGCAAGACCGTTCATGGTGCGATAATTGCCGTCTGTTTCATTACGGCACAAATTCAAATTCAAAGTCATAAATCGAAACCGTGTCGCCGTCCTGAATGCCGCGTCTGCGCAGTGCATCAAATACACCGCTGTTTTCAAGCACTCTCTGCAGGTACTGCAGCGTCTCGTAGTCCTCCATGTCGGTTTTGTTGAGAATCTTCAGAATCCATTCTGCTTCCACATAATAAACACCGTCAAGCTCGGTGATCTTGAAGCCGTGGTTCTGCTTCTTTGCAAGCGTTTCAATCGGCACCGTTTCGGGCTCATAGCGCTTGACAGGCGGCAATGTCTGCAGCTTTGCCGCTACGGCATTGATCAGCTCCTTTGTGCCCTCCTGAATGGGTGCAATAATGTCAAAATAAGGAATGCCCTTTTCATCAAAGAACTTGTGTAGTCTTTCGAGCTGCTCATCCTCTGCAAGGTCAATCTTGTTGAGTGCCATGATCTGCGGACAATCCACAAGCTCGGGATTGAACACGGCAAGCTCACGATTGATGATTTCGTAATCCTCCAGCGGATCTCTGCCCTCGCTGCCTGCAGCATCCAGCACATGCACGAGCATTCTGCAGCGCTCAACGTGCTTTAAGAATTCGTGACCGAGACCGACACCCTCGCCTGCACCCTCGATAAGACCGGGAATATCAGCCATCACGAAGCTGCTTTCGGGGCCCATGCGCACAACACCCAGAACAGGAATGATGGTGGTGAAGTGGTAGTCGGCAATAATGGGCTTGGCTTCACTGACAACGGAAATAAGGGTCGATTTGCCGACATTCGGGAAGCCGAGAAGCCCTACGTCCGCAATGAGCTTGAGCTCGAGTCTGACCTCCCAGCTTTCACCGGGATAGCCGTCACGGGCAAAACGGGGAGCCTGACGGGTTGCGGTTGCAAAGTGGGTGTTGCCCCAACCGCCCTTGCCGCCTTTTGCACAAACAAAGGGCTTGTCGTCGGACATATCCGCAAGCACTGCACCGCTTTCGGCTTCACGGATGACTGTGCCGAAGGGGACCTTGATGATCAGATCCTGACCGTTTTTGCCGTTTCTGCGGTTGCCCTGACCGTCCGCACCGTTTTCAGCAGAATACTTGCGTTTGTAGCGGAAGTCCGAAAGTGTGGACAGATGGCTGTCAGCAATAAAGATGATATCGCCG
>JAZOWJ010000117.1:0-2391 GCA_045659125.1 Acutalibacteraceae bacterium | reverse complement strand
GCCGTTCTTTTCGGCAAATTGCTTCATTAAATGCTGCACTGCAGCATACTGTTCTTTTTTTGCAGTACCGTCCGTAGGACTGTCATATCCGCAGATTGCACCGAGTGCCATCACCATACCGCTGACAGCACCGCAGACCTCTCTTTGTCTGCCGAATCCGCCTCCGAATGAAGAAGCAAGACGCACACTTGTCTGCTCGTCTATGCCTGTTACATCCGAAAATGCTGCAAAAACAGCCTGTGCGCAGTTGTAGCCCTCTTCAAAGAGGGCTACTGCTTTTTCTTCGTGAATTGTCATTATGCCTTGCCGACAGAGCCGAACAGGGTCATCTTTTCGATAACGGTTTCACGCATTGCTGCGCAACCGGGAGCAAGCAGCTTTCTGGGATCAAAGCCCTTGCCTGCAAGGTCTTTGCCTTCTTCGATATACTTGCGGGTTGCTGCTGCGAAGCTGAGCTGCAGTTCGGTGTTGACGTTGATCTTGGAAACACCAAGGGAGATTGCCTTCTGAATCATGTCAGCAGGGATGCCGGTGCCGCCGTGAAGAACGAGAGGCATGGTGCCGGTCTTTTCCTGAATCTTTGCAAGAACTTCAAAGTTCAGACCTGCCCAGTTTTCGGGATACTTGCCGTGGATGTTGCCGATGCCTGCTGCAAGCATGGTAACGCCGAGGTCAGCAATCATCTTGCATTCGTCGGGATCAGCAACTTCGCCGCTGCCGACAACGCCGTCTTCTTCGCCGCCGATTGCGCCGACTTCTGCTTCAAGGGAAACACCCTTTGCACCTGCATCTGCAATGAGCTGCTTGGTCTTTGCAATGTTTTCGTCGATCGGATAGTGGGAACCGTCGAACATGATGGAAGAGAAGCCTGCTTCAAGAGCAGCATAAGCACCTTCGTAGGAGCCGTGGTCAAGGTGAAGAGCTACGGGAACAGTGATCTTGAGAGTGTCAAGCATAGCATTTACCATAGCAACGACGGTGTTGAAGCCGCACATATACTTTGCAGCACCTTCGGACACACCGAGGATAACAGGAGAGTTGAGCTCCTGTGCGGTCTGCAGAACGGTCTTGGTCCATTCAAGGTTGTTGATGTTGATCTGTGCTACGGCATATTTGCCTTCTTTTGCCTTTGTGAGCATTTCTTTTGCGGAAACAAGCATTTTAAAATACCTCCGTTTTTTATTTTCCGAACATAAATTATATTACATTTTTTTACAATGTGCAAGTGTTTTTTATGCGAATTTGTTTGTAAGACTGCCGATTCCGTCAATTTCGCAACGTACTTCATCCCCGGGCACCAGGAATTTCGGCGGAACAAAGCCCATGCCGACCCCGGACGGAGTGCCGGTAGAGATAATTGAGCAGGTTCTGAGTGTCATTCCTGCAGTCAGATCTTCAAGAATCTGTCCGATTCCTGCCAATAACAGCGAGGTGTTGCTGTTTTGTCTTAACTCGCCGTTTACATAAGAACGGATATTCAGCTCCGGTTCAAAATCGAATTCATCTGCAGTAACAATGCAAGGTCCCATCGGTGTAAAGCCGTCAAGACTTTTCGCAAAGTAGAACTGCTTGTGTCTTTGCTGCAGGCTTCTTGCACTTACATCATTGATGATTGTATAACCGAATACATATTCCTTTGCATTCTCTTTTTTGATGTTCTTCGCATCTTTTGCAACAATGAATGCAAGCTCTGCTTCGTAATCGATCTGCGTGTCAAGTGTGGGATAGGGGATTTCACCGCCATCGGGCACAGCCTCGTTGACGCGTTTTGAAAAATAGACCGAATATTGTCTGTCCTTTTCAAAAACCTCTTTTTTGAATCGTGCAGATTCCTCTGCGTGCGCGGCATAATTGATACCTAAGCACAGAATATCCTGCTTCGGTTGCGGAATCGGTGCGAGAATTTCAACATCACAGAGATTGAATTCACCGACTTCGTTGCTTAAATGTTTATAATCATAAACGCAACCGCTTTCGATCAGGGCATTCATATCATCAAAGGGAAGCCTATGCGCTGTTTTGTTCAACCCTTCCGCAGCAGGGAAAATACCGTCTGCTGTTTTAATTGTGTATAAGCGCATTTTTTACACTTCCTTCACATGAATGCGGATCACTTCGTGGTCATTCCAGTGCTGCTGTGAGAAGTTGATGCCTGCTTTCATGAGTGTCTGTCCGTGGTATTCTTCACCGTCAACATCACACTCGTACAGCTTTTCGGGATCCAGACCCTTGAAGCGGACGATGTGATTCTTCATGGCATCTCTGCGCATGACAATGACTGTCAACAGTGCTTCGGACTTGTCTTCGGAAACAAATTCCCATGCACAATCAAAGCCGTCTGCTTCGGGTGCTTTGATGCGATACAAGTCACCGTTGCGGATGAGGTCATAA
>JAZOWJ010000116.1:0-6973 GCA_045659125.1 Acutalibacteraceae bacterium | reverse complement strand
CAGAAGTGATGCAGCAGTTACCCAGGACAGGCTCTTGATTTATAATGAGGATGTGATTGAAGATGAGACAGAAGCGGAGTGTGAAGAAATAGCCGAGCAATCTCTGTTTTCATCACTTCATATTCAGTTTCTGCAAAAATTGATTGCAGGTGAGTCATATTTTGCATTGCTTAAGGAAAATAACACAACGGTACAATTGCTTTGTGATGAAATCAACGATTTGTTATTTGAAGAAATCAATGATACTGTGATTACCTTTGAAGGCGATACACCAGTTATTTATGAGGATTATGTAGATTTTTTGAAAGGATTTATTGATATATGAAAGTACCGACGCGAATTGCTCAAACTCTTATGAATTCACTCAAGGGCGGTGTTGTTCCGCGCATTGGTCTGCCTTTTATTGCTGTCGGCAGAAAGGATGAAATCAGCGCATTGCTGAATGATGTTGATATTATTGCTGATGGCGGATCTGCTTTTCGATTTATAGTCGGTAAATACGGCAGCGGTAAAAGTTTTCTTCTTCAAACGATACGTGCGTATTGCATGGATCGCAATTTTGTTGTTTTGGATGCAGATCTTTCCCCTGACCGCCGATTGCAGGGTACAAAAGGACAAGGTCTTGCTACTTACCGTGAGTTGATACATAATATGGCAACAAAAACAAGACCTGAAGGCGGTGCATTGACTCTGATTCTTGATCGCTGGATCAGCGGTGTTCAGAACGAGGTAATTGCCGATCACGGCAGTCAGTTGCAGGAATCCGTTTTTGATGAGCTTGTTGCAAAAAGAATTCACAGCATTATTGATTCCTTGACAGAATTTGTGCATGGTTTTGATTTCGGCAGACTTCTCTCTATGTATTATTCTGCAGTGAAAAATGGGAATCATGAAATAAAATCAGCCGTTTTAAAATGGTTTCGCGGTGAATATAACACCAAGACGGAAGCAAAAGCTGAGCTTGGTGTGAATATCTGCATAACGGATGATGATTGGTATGACTATCTGAAGCTATTTTCTGCATTTTTGCATCTTGCAGGGTACAATGGTATGCTGATTCTGATTGATGAGCTTGTGAATGTTTATAAAATCACAAACAGCATAACCCGACAGAATAACTATGAGAAGCTTTTGGCGATGTACAATGATTCTTTACAGGGTGGGGCCCGCAATATGGGCTTTATTATGTGTGCAACACCTCAGTGTATGGAGGATAAGCACAGGGGGATTTTCAGCTATGAAGCATTACGATCGCGTTTGCAGGCAGGCAGATTTTCGGATGCAAGCGCAGTTGATTTCCTTGCTCCGATTATCCGCCTGAATCCGCTTACCTATGAGGAAATGCTCATTCTTGTAGAAAAACTACGTGATATTCATGCAGATTTGTATAAGTATGATCCGATTTTGACGCAGGATGACTTAATTGCTTTTATAAAAATTGAATACGGAAGAATCGGTGCAGATGTTAATATTACACCTCGAGAAGTTATTCGTGATTTTATTGAACTGATGAATATCATTATGCAGAATCCACATCTTGATATTGCTGTTCTTTTGTCTTCACAGGGATTTTCATTTTCAAAATCTGCATTACAGGAAGAAGATGTTGGTTCGTTTGCCGAGTTTGAGGTTTAACTATGAATGTTTTTGATCGCTATGCGCCTTTTATCAAAGATTATATTTACAGCAATGAATGGCAGTCATTGCGTGCTGTGCAGGTTGCTGCCGCAGAAGTCATTTTTGAATCAGATGATAATTTGCTTCTGTGTTCATCCACTGCATCAGGAAAAACAGAGGCTGCGTTCTTTCCGATTTTGACGGATTTGTATGAAAATCCGCCTTGCTCTGTCGGTGCACTTTATATCGGACCATTGAAGGCTCTGATAAACGATCAATTCTCACGACTGAATGATTTGTGTTATGATGCAGATATTCCTGTGTATCATTGGCACGGAGATGTATCGCAATCACATAAAGAGAAATTGCTTAAGAATCCGTCAGGTATTTTGCAAATAACTCCGGAATCGCTCGAAGCCCTGCTTATGCGAAAGCATGCTTATATCAATAAGCTTTTTTGCGATTTAAGATATGTGGTTATTGATGAAGTTCATTCTATTTTGCGCGGTGACAGAGGTGGTCAGACTCTTTGTCTTATTGAGCGATTGTCTAAGCTTGCAGGTGTAAATCCACGACGCATAGGTTTGTCGGCAACGCTCGGCGAACCGCAAATCATTGGGGAATATTTGTCATCCGGTACAGGAAGGCAAACCTTGATTCCTCAATTTGAAACGCAAAAAGTCCGTTGGCGCATTTCAATGGAGCATTTCTTTGTGCAGGGTGATGCCGAATTGCAATCTGATGCTTCCGCAGACTTGCCTGATTCCTTGAGTTTACCAACTGATAAGGCCCCTGACCTGGCTGATCCCGGTTTTGCATATGTGTTTGAACACACAAGAGATCGCAAATGTCTTGTTTTTGTAAATTCGCGAGAAGAATGTGAGGCTGTAACAACGACCTTGCGTAGTTATTGTGAAGTTAATCGCGAATCTGACAGATTTTTGATTCATCACGGTAATTTATCGGCCGCCTATCGTGAAACAGCAGAAGCGGTTATGAAGGATGATAATCAGCTGCAGACAACTGTAACCACATCAACTCTCGAGCTTGGCATAGATATTGGTCGATTGGAACGTGCATTTCAAATCGATGCTCCGTTTACCGTTTCTTCCTTTTTGCAACGATTAGGCAGAACAGGACGTAGAGATTTGCCACCCGAAATGTGGTTTGTGATCAGGGAAGATCTTGCACAAGCAAGAGCTATGCTGCCTGAAACTGTCCCGTGGAAGCTGTTGCAGGGAATTGCACTGATTCAGCTCTATCTCGAAGAAAGGTGGGTTGAACCGCCTTTTCCAGATCGACTGCCGTTCAGCTTGTTATATCATCAGACCATGTCTACACTTGCATCCTGTGGTGAATTGACCGCAGCACAGCTTGCATCAAAAGTTCTCACGTTGCGTGCATTTCAACGAATAACACAGGATGATTATAAAATTTTATTACGCCATCTTCTTGAAATCAAGCATATTCAGAGAACTGAAGAGGGCGGACTGATCGTTGGGCTTGCAGGTGAACGACTTGTTAATTCATTTAAATTTTATGCCGTATTTCAGGAGAATGAAGAATACACAGTCCGATGCGGATCGCAGGAATTAGGTACACTTGTTATGCCGCCTCCTCCCGGAGAGAAAATAGCAATTGCAGGTCATGTTTGGCTTGTTGATGAGGTGGATCATAAAAGAAGGCTTGTTTATTGTGAGCAAGTTCGCGGTAAGGTTCCTGCTTATTTCGGACAATGTCCCGGTGCAGTACATACCAAGGTGCTCGAGCACATGCGTAAGGTGCTTGCCGAAGATAAATCGTATCCCTATGTTATGAAAAAGGCCAATGCTCGTCTGAATCAGGCCAGACAATCCGCTGCTGTTTCCGGTGTTGTGTCACAACCGCTGGTCAATCTCGGCGGTGACATGTGGTGTCTTTTTCCTTGGCTCGGCAGCTATTCATTTCTTGCACTTGAAAGGTTTTTAAAAATAAAATGCGCTGACAGACTTGGAATCAAGAGCCTTGATGCATCTCGTCCGTACTTTATCCAATTCAAAATGACTGCAGATGCTGATACATTTTTTAAGGTCCTGAAAGAAGAGTGCGAAAAAGAATTTGATTCCATTGAGCTTATGTATGAAAAGGAAGTGCCGCTTTTTGAAAAGTATGACGGCTTCATTCCCGTTGAGCTTATTCGTAAAGGCTTTGCGTATGGTGTGCTCGATGTTGAGGATATGAAAAATCGTATTCGCTCTTGGTAAAAATAGTTGATAAAAAAATATCTTTCTGCTGCAGTTCTCTTATTTTTGTTTGACTACAGGGGATTTCTCTGTTATAATAAAATATAATTATTTTAATTTCAGGTGTTGGATATGGGCGACAGAAAATTGATTTCGGTTGTTGTTCCGATTTATAACGAACTTGCCATGATAGATGAGATTTATGATCGAGTCAGTGCGGTGTGTAATGAGCTTACAGCTTACGATTATGAAATTGTCTTCTTTGACGACGGGTCAACTGACGGCACACGCGAGGCTATTTTAGAGCTCAGTGATAAGCATGCGGAAGTTAAATGTGTTTTGTATGCAAGAAATTTTGGTTATATGAAGAACACATTTTACTGCATGCAACAGGCAAAAGGTGATTGTGTGATACTCATACATGCTGATTTGCAAAATCCACCGGAACTGATTCCTGATTTTGTAAAAAAATGGGAGCATGGAGCACAGGTGGTGCTTGGTGTAAAAAACAAAAGTCGCGAAAACAAGCTGATGTATTTTTTCAGAACTGTTTTTTATTTTCTGATGATTCATATTTTTGATGTGAAAATTACACCGCATGCAACGGAATTTGAGTTGTTTGATAAAACATTTGTTGATGTACTTCGTAAAATTAAATCAAACAATCCTTTTTTGCGTGGGATTGTCACTGAATATGCCTCAAAGATTGATTATTTGTATTATACGCAGGATGCACGTAATAAAGGTAAATCCAAATTCAATCTTAATAAGTATTATGATTTTGCAATTTGCGGCATAACGCAATACTCCCGAGTGATTCCGCGAAGAATCATTGCTGTCAATATGTTTATGATCGTTTTGCAAATTCTCGAATTTTGTTTTGTGTTTCTGCCTGGTATCTCCGGACTTCATTTGACAGACATTGCTGATTCTGTAATTTTAAGATGTATCTTTTTTGCAATGTCGTTCATTTCTGTCGTCGTTTGCCTGATGTTTGAATATGTGATTGCAATACAGAATAATTCAACTGAAAAACCGCTGGTTGTTGAAGAGAAAAGAATTCGTTATTAACAGGATGTGTATTATGAAAAACACTGCACAGATTGAGCTTTTGCATGAAATCGGTTTTGCAAAAACTGTGTTAATGCCCGGTGATCCGCATCGTGCTAAAATGATTGCTGATACATTTCTGGAGAATGCAGTGCTCGTTAATAATATACGCGGTGCTCAGGGATACACCGGCTTTTATAAAGAATATAAGGTATCTGTGATGGCAAGCGGAATGGGTATGCCTTCGATTGGGCTTTATGCATATGAATTGTTTCAATTTTTCGGAGTTGATAATATTATTCGAGTCGGCACTGCAGGTAGTTTGCAGAAAAATTTAATGCTGCGTGATGTTGTTATTGCCAGCAATGCTTGTACAGATTCAAATTTCGGTTATCAATTCGGATTGTCTGATGCTGTAAATCCGTCTTGCTCTGCGGATTTGCTTTCGGCTGCTGTCAACGCTGCTGACGAGTTGGGTATAAAGTACACAACAGGCACTTTGTACACCACCGATTTGTTTTATGATCCGGAAAACGGTGTAAATCAGAAGTGGGCCGATGCAGGTGCGCTGGCAGTTGAAATGGAAACGGCAGGGCTTTATCTCACAGCTTTGCATTGCAAAAAGAATGCTTTGTCAGTGTGTACTATTTCTAATCTTCCGCTGTTGCCTGATGATCCGGGTTGTACAGCACAGGAGAGAGAAGCATCTTTCACTGATATGATTAAAATTGCGCTTGAGGTTGCAATAAAGATTTGATTCAGGATTACGATCGATATGAAATATTGGATTAAAAACGGATTATTATTGCTGAATGACAAAAACGGTTTTCTTGTAAAAAAAGAAGACCTTTTTGTCGATGGCTCTAAGATTGTATCGGTCGGCATTGACGGCATTGACAATTCTGAATTATACACTGTGATTGATGCAGACATGCAATTGATTATGCCCGGTCTTATCAATTCGCATACACATGCTTATATGAGTATTCTGAGAAATTCGGCTGATGATTTGCCTTTGCATCAATGGCTGCAGAACAGAATTTTTCCGCTTGAAGCAAGAATGACCGGAAGCGATTTTTATTGGTCAACCTTGCTTGCTTGTATGGAAATGATAAAAACAGGCACTACCTGTTTTATGGATATGCATATTTGTGAGAATGAATGTGCGAAAGCCGTTCATGATTCTCACATGCGAGCTTATATCGGAAAATGCATTACCGGCAATGATCTGTATAACGATACCGGCTTTGAAAAGGCCCTTCGTGAAAAGGATGCGTATGAAAATGAATTGCTGCAGTTTGTTTTGTCCCCGCATTCGGTCTATGCATGCTCTCAAAAACTGCTCTTGCAAATTGCGGAAGAGTCTGCAAAACGGAATATGCTGAAGCATATTCATCTTTCGGAAAGTGATAAGGAAGTTGCAGATTGCTTTGCGAGCTTTGGTAAGAGTCCGGTGAAGTTTTTACATGATATCGGATTTCTTGATAACAGAACTATAGCTGCTCATTGTGTAAAAGTGCATGATGATGACATTGCACTTCTTGCAGCAGACGGCGTCAATGTTGTAACGAATCCTTCGAGTAATGCAAAGCTTGGAAACGGCATTGCGCCTGTTGTTAAGATGCTTGACAACGGAGTCAATGTATGCTTGGGAACGGACAGTGCTGCAAGTAATAATACTTTAAACATGTTCAGAGAAATGGGCTTTTTTTCATTGATTCATAAGGCATTCTGTCTGTCATCAAGCTGCTTATCCGCACATGAGGTTTTGAAATGTTCAACTGTGAACGCTGCACATGCTTTTGGAATGTGTGGCAGGCTTGGGATAATTGATCAAAATGCATCTGCGGATCTTGTTTTTGTTGATCTTAATGCAGTGTCGCTCAGTCCCAATAATGATATTGTGTCAGCTCTTTGTTATTCAGCGAACGGCAGTGAAGTCCGTTCGGTTATGATTAACGGTAATTTTGTTATGAAAAATGGTGTTTTCACAACAATAGATTCTGAACGGGTATTATATGAAGCAAATCAAATTTCAAATAAGATAATTGGATGATGATGACATGAAGTCGGGAGGGCCAAGC
>JAZOWJ010000115.1:0-8483 GCA_045659125.1 Acutalibacteraceae bacterium | reverse complement strand
CAATGACATAATTGCCGTTTTTGATAAACTTTTTCCATTCCAGCACATTGTCGCGATAACGCAGATTCTTTTTATTTTTGAGATTATATGCCGTGCGCAGAAACACATTCATGCTTGTTGACACCTCGCAGACAACAAGGTGATCAACCTGCAGCTCCTTGACGGCACCGTAGGAAACATCCGTAACGAACAGCACCGTAGAATTGGTGGCAGTCATGGCCTTTGCGATTTCTTCTCCCGAAAGCATCGGATGCAGAATGTTGCAGATGGCGCCGATTTTGTTGACCGCATAAATCAGATAAATCGATTCGGGCATATTCGGCATGCAGATGGTTACGCATTCGTTTTCAACAACATCCAGCTTTTTGAGTGCAACCGCAACACGGTCCACATGGCGAATAAAATCATGGTAGGTGATTCTGGTGTTGAAATATTCGAGAGCAATGTTGTTCGGATATTTCAGCGCAGCATCATAGACCATATCATAAATCGAGCCGTTGTAATAATCAAGATGCTCGGGCATACGGTCATAATACTGCAGCCACGGCTTGGATGCATTGTATTTATATTCATTGAGCTTTGTAACAACCTTGGTAATATAATCGTTTACAATACCCACTGTTTTTACCCTCCTTTTTTAAATTGTAAAGCATTATACTTTACAGTTGACAGCTTGTCAATACTCAAAAACCTGTATATTTGTTCAGTGCGGTGATATTGAACGCAAAAAGTGTTCAAATTCATTGAAAAATTTTTGCAGCATGGCAACATCCTTTTCGTTGCCGTTTGTGCACACGGAAATGGTCAGTTTGCCGTTGCAGGTCAGTGCCGTTGCAGCCGCACAGGGCTTTTGCTTTGCACCGCCTGCCACAAGGGCATCCGTTACGGGATGACCGTCGAGGTCAAAGCCGTATTGCTCAACCGCACCGACATTGCTCAGTGCAAGATTGGCATTGTTGTAAAACAGCTTTACAACCGCATCTGCCTGCAGATAAACCATGGAAGAATACGCAAAATGCAGAAGCGGCAGGCCGTGCAGCCCCAAAAACGGGTCTGCTTTGTTCTGTTTGTTGCTTTCGGACACGGCAAGCAGCGTTTCAAGCGGACTGCTGCCGAGGTGCGGCACACAAGCATACATAAATGTGGTATGATTGGTGTAGCCGATTTTTTCAGGCTGCTTCATATAGCGACGCAAATCCACCGCACAGGACAAATGCAGAGGGCGGTCGGTGTCCCCTGCCAGTGCGTACACAGCCGAAATGTAGGCCGCAGCCATCAGGTCGTTGACCGTCGCACCGTTCTGCTTTGCAACGGCAATGGCCTTTTGCATCACTTCGGCAGAAACAGAGTGAAAAACAATATGTGTCTGCTCGGAACCGTCCTTTTTTGTAAAGGGAAGTGTTCTTTTTTCCTTTACGGAAGCACCTGCAATCTGCTGTCTTGCTTTTTTCTGCATGACGGCTGGCATATCCGCATAAACCGCATCATAAGCTCTTGTGCCTGTTCTGAAGCGGGTCGGCACCTTGCCCTGCACGCAATCATTGTAGGCATTGCACAGGTCGGCGGTGAACTGCTTGAAGCCGCCGCCGTCCATGAGCATGTGATTCCAGCGGAACACAAGAATGCTTTTCTGATGATTGTGCACAAGGGCAATTTTCATCTGCGAGGGGCTGTCAATGGCCACGGGCTGCTCGAGAAATGCTATGGCTGCAGCCTGCAGGTCATCGGCCTCAATGACCGACAGCACATCGTCAACAGTAAAATCCGTTACAAGCCAATAGGGCTTGATCGGATGAGGCTTGAAAAGCGCATGAAAAACGGGAGCATGTGCATACAGGGCAAGAATTGCGTTCTGCAATGCCTTGACATCAGGCACAAAGTCATAGCAAAGATAAAATCTTGCCACCCTGTCCATATACCGACGGCACAGGTAATTGACCTTATCATACAGCTCGGCAGGAAGCCTTTGTGTTTGCGCCATTTTGAATGCTCCTTATTTTATAATTCTGTCAAAGAAAAATTCCTTTTGCACATCGGTTGTGATAACCTTGATGGGCTTGATCTGATTAAGATTTGCACCGTTGGCACGCAGCATTTCGCGGTAGGCATCGTTGGTGCCCTTTTGCAGGAATTTTACCTCACAGTGACCCAACGCACCGCTTTTGATAAGCGGACCGACGGACACATTGCCAGCACAGAAGGTTTCTTCAAAAATGCGTGCATATTCCGCTTCGTCGGCAGGTGTGTGCTCCCTTGTGCTTTCAAGCAGAAGCACATAATGCCCGGGTGATGTGCTGCGGTCAGCAAAAATGCTGTAGCCGACAAAAAGCTCGTTCATTTTTTCCGAGAAATTACCGACGATTTCGTCGAATGCCATCTGATTGACCTTTTCACCGCTGATGTTGGCAATCTGATTGAGTCGGTAGCAGAAGGTCACCTTTGGCAATTGGTTATAAAATCCCGTCACCTTGACAACATCCTCGATGCGGTAACGGTAAAAGCCGCTTAAATTGGTGAGAATGAGCTCATATTCCTTGCCGACCTCCACCTCGGAAATGGTCAGCGGTCTTGTTCCCTCGGGTGCATCCAAGGGTAAAAATTCAAAAAATGCATTGTGCGGCAAAAGCACATACTCAAAGCTGTTGAGCTCGACAGGCACCGCCATGAGCGCTTCGGTTGCGGCATAGCCGAGGTAATGGATGGGCATATCCTCTCCGATGTAACGGCGCAGCTTTTTTGCATAGTGCGAGAGTGCACCCGTGCCCATACCGTACAGCCAGCAGCATTTTTTCCAGATGCGCGGAATGATGGGCTCATCAAAGCCCTTTTCAAATTCCGCACGCAAAGCTTGCGCTCTCTTCGGACGAGGCTTGAGCTTTTTTTCAAGCTGTCTGCGGATGTGGTCAGGCATACGGATGCCAGCATCGATGGTACCCTGCTCAATATCCCTGCACAGCAGCTCCCAGTTCTCCTCCATATAGAAAAACATGGATTCGAGGGTGGTAATAAAAATCGTTCCGAGGTAGCTGATGTCCGCATCCTGCAGAGCAAAACGCAGCTTGACATAGTGCATATCCATGTCAACATTGTCCTCGGGAAACAGCACCTGCTTGGGAGAGCTTGTAAAAAACGGAACCAAGGGCTTCAGGTTAAGAAGCGGAATGGATGAAAGACAGCTTACCGTGCCGCCCTTGACCTTGCGGCTTCCGACCTCGGCGGTCAGAAGACCCCTTTGCGGCGGTAACACACGGTGCTGCTTTGCAAAATATTTGACTGCACAGCCGACAGGTGCAGAAAAGCTGAAGCACTGGCAATTCCATTCGGCATGCCCCGACATGGGAACAAGCTTGCTTCTGCCCGTGCTGCCCGAGGATTCGGTAAAACGGCGGACATAACGGTTTGTGATGAGTCCTTTTTCGCCGTTTGCCATGCGGTGCACAAATTCCTCGTAATCGGCATAGGTGGAAAGCGGAACGGTTGCCTGATAATCGGCAACGGTTTTCACAGCCTTGAAATTATTTTTTTTACCGTAAACGGTCGAGGCATTATCACGCATGAGTCTGCGCAGCACACGCGCCTGCATGGCATTGGCCTGCAGGCTGTAACAATACAGTTTGATATGCTCGCAGATGCCGAGCATGGCACCGAATGCGGTGAAAATCGGTCTGTGCGGCTTGAAAGACATAATGCTCCGTCCTTTTTTGTCGGTAATTATATAAATTATACAATATAACCTGTTTAAAATCAAGAAGGGAAAAATTACACAAAAAAAAGAGCCGTTGCCGACTCTTTTGTTTTTCATCAGATATTAAATGCCCCCATATCAAAGGTGACTACGGTATAAATTTTCTGCTCGCACTGCTGCGCAAGTGCGGTATCGAGCTTTTCCTTGATTTGCTTTTTCTGCGGCATGAGCGAGGACGGCAGCACAATGTCAAAAATAAGATTGGTGTGCTCCTCCCCTTTTACCATGCGGAAGTCATGCACAGTGATGTGCTCATTCTGCTGCCTGAGAATCTGCTCAACAAGACTGCGGTATTCCGCCAATTCCTCGTCCCCTGTCACAACGGGGTCATAGTGAATCACAAGGTGCACCCTGTGCTCCTGCAGGCATTTGCGCTCCAGATTGTCAATCAGCTCATGGCAGAGCATGGGATCCTCCTTGCTGTCCATTTCAACATGGCAGCTTGCAAAACGCTGACCGGGGCCGTAGTCATGCACCATCAGGTCATGGTAGCCGATTACCTTTTCTTCGCTTTCAAGCACAGAGATAATAAGATTCTGCAGTTCCTCGTCAGCACTTTCACCGAGCAGAGGGCTGATGGTTTCCTTGCCGAGGGTGATTCCGCTGTAAAGAATGAACAAGGCAACAGCAAGACCGACAATGCCGTCAAGAGGCAGCTGTGTAAACAGAGAAAGCACCGAGCAGATGAGAACAGCCGTGGTGGAAATTGCATCATTGCGGCTGTCTGCAGCCGTGGCAAGCAAAGCATTGGATCTGATATCCTTGCCAAGACGGCGGTTGAACAAAAACAGCCATAATTTAAGCAGCACAGACACAACAAGAATGATGGCAGCAGGAAGAGTAAATTCCACGGGTGTGGGATTTATGATTTTCTGCACCGAGGTTTTTGCAAGCTCAAAGCCGATAATAAGAATCAGCGCCGCCACGGCCAGTGCAGACAGATATTCAAATCTTGCATGGCCGTAAGGATGCTCCTCGTCGGCAGGCTTTTCGGAAAGTCTGAATCCGACCAGAGTAACCACAGAGCCGGTGGCATCCGACAGATTGTTCATAGCATCTGCCGTGATAGCGATGGAGCCTGTCAGTGTACCGATGACAAGCTTCATCACACACAAAAGAATATTGCAGACAATGCCGACAGCGCCCGAAAGCTTGCCGACAGAAGAGCGCACCTTGTCGGTACGCTCCTGTTCGGAATATGCAGGGACAAAAAGTTTAAGTAATAATTTGGTCATGAGAAAATCCGTTTCAGATTATTTTTCTTTTTCTTCGCTGAGCATTTCAACGAGCATTGCCATATCCTCGCTGAGCTTGCCCTGATTTTCCTTGGCAATCATCATGCGGCGCTCGTTGAGAGCCTTATACATATCTTCCTTGCGTTTTCCGTCGAGGTCATAGAAGAACAGCGGAATGGTGTTGATGATATGCGGAACAAGATTGCCGACTGCATACAAGGCAAACACCTTGCGGTAAACATCCACAGAATCCTGCGCCCAATAGGTGGTGTCGAGGGTGGTGTCATACCCTGTCCACTTGATGACGGCAAGCGCAAGCATGGTGTTGATGGGTTGGGTCAGCTTGTTGACATAATCTGTCAGCAGACCGATGGTGCCGTCGGGGCGTTCACCGGTCAGATATTCGGTATAGTCGTTGATTTCACGGCCGATTTCACCCTCGAGAGCGGTGGCAGGTGCATTGTTAAGTCCGTTCAGACCGTAGCCGATGCAGAAGAAGATACCGCTGAGCCACCACTTCTTCTGCGGCATGGTGATCCATCCGCCGATCGCCCAGATGCTGTCCAGCACGGCATCTGTCAGCCGCATAAAAACAACAGCACTGCGGAAGGTTCTGAAGCGTTCCCTGAAGGGCTTGATGAAGGCGATGGAAAGAACATTGCAGATGTGGTAGAAGATATACAACGGCATGATTTTTCCCATACCGCCGAATATTTCGAGCTGGGTGATAACGTCCCAGGAATAGCCGCCGTTGCTCCATGCACTCCTGAAGAAGCCCGCCACAACATTGCGCATGGCATATTTGTTTTTAAGCACATAGAACATGGTTTTGGTGAGCGGTGCAGGCTTGGGCTGCAAAAGCACTCGCTCGGGGCATTTCAGCGCAACACCCATGGTGCCGACCGTTCCGAAGAAGGAGGTCACAAAACCGATGACCGAAAACATCAGAGGCTGCGAAATCGGCAGCGTGCCGGAGTTGTTCAGCGACATCAGCGAAATATACAGCGTGGAGATCAGGTCGCCGCCATAGGCCCCTGCATAGCTCTGCACAAGGGAAACGGCAATTCTGTCTGCCGGGCAGGGAGATTGCAGGGTCGGGTAGTTGTCTGTGGGAATATTGAAAATAGTTGAGAAGGTTTCCTGCAGAAACAGCATAATGAACAGATACAGAATGCGCTTGGGGTCATTGATCTGCTCACTCGGAATCAGCAAGGCACCGCTGTAAAGCAGGGCGGTAATGAGGAAAAACGGCAACGGGGTGGCAAGAACATAGGGTCTTGCCTTGCCCCAGCGGGTTCGGGTGCGGTCATAGGCGATGCCCATGAGAGGATTGTTGAGGGTATCGTAAACACTGATGAGCGCCTTGATGACCGTGACATACGACAGGTCAATTTTGAGCACCTTAGTGTAATACATATTGGCATAGTTGTCAAGTCCGACCTTCAGCGACCTTGAAAAACGCTGAATTGCCATCCAGGTCAGCTCTCCGACGGAAACCTGACGGGTGCTGTAAACATCAACTGCAAGCTTTTCGTACTTCTGCAGGATTCCCTGATCGAGTGTTGCGGCAGAATAGTCATCCGCCTTGAGGAAACGGTTGACTAATTTTTCTTTTGTTGACAAATTCGACATCCTTGTTCCCTCCTTTATTCTGTGACGGTTACGGTGCAGACGGATTTGTAATTGCCGTCGAGAGTGACACAGTAAACAGCAGCCTCACCGGTCCCGATGGCGGTAACGACACCGTTTTCATCGACAACGGCAACCGATTCATCGGATGTGAACCAATAAAGCGTTGTAATGGTTGCATCTGCAGGTGAGAAGCTTGCACAAAGGGCACTTGATTCTCCCTTTGCAAGGGTCATTTCCTTGGTATCGACCTTGATTCCCTCCACGGGAACACGCACCCAATACTGACAGGTATCGGTATAGGTGATGCCGTTGTAGGTATAAGAACCTGTTACGGTGACAGGTGTGTCACTTACCTTGAGGCCCTTGAAGAAGGTGCCGTCAATGGCAAGCACGGATTCATCGGACGAGGTAAAGGTGATTACCACCTCGGCAGGTGATTCATCAGACACAATGCTTGTTTTCAGCTCGTCGGAAGAACCTTTTTCTATGTAATACACATCATCCTTGAAGCTGAATAAAACGCGGGTGAATCGGAATGTTTTGTTGAGCTGCACCTTGAACTGCAGGGTGACTTCACCGAAAGCGGCATAGTCGCCTGTAAAGGTCAACGGCAGGGTTACATTGCACACACGGGTCTGTCGGAAGCCCTTGAGGGTATCGGCAAGGCGGTCCACCTCGGCAGTGCACACGAAATCGTCATACATAAGCCTTGCTTCGCCGACAACTGCAACATCCGCAAACAGCTCTTTCATGGCGGTGATTGCAGACTCTGCGGCGGCAAGGTCAAAGGATGTGAACACGGGACTTGCTTCTTTTTCCTCATAAGCACAACCGTCAAAGGTGAACACATATTGCAGGTCATTCGCATTTTCATCATTCACAACGGCTTCGGCTTTGCTGCAGTCCTGTTCATTGAAGAATGCGAGTGCCGTAAGGGTCGAAAAATCTTCTCCGTAGGCACCTGTGTGTCTTTCGTCTTCATAACAAGCAGACAGCTTGCCTTCTGCGGAAGATCGGATGTATTTAAGATCAGTAAGCAGGCTTTCTGCATTGTCACCCGTAACAACAATGCTGTCTTCGGGCAAGGACACATCAAACGAAACGTCAAGTTTTGTTCCGCTGAAAACCTTGGTGTCTTGCAAAAGCTGTGCAAAATCGGCATAAATGTCGGATTCGGTTGCGGGCAATGCGGGATATTCGATTTCTGCGGCGGGCAGCTCCTGCGTGCCCTCAAAGCTCAATATATACACCCCGCCGAAAATTGTTCCGCCAACAAAAAACAGAATCAAAATGGCGGTCACGGCGGCAAGAATGGCTTTTTTGCGGCGCTTGTTCGCATCGAGCTTATCAATTTTTTCAAGCCTTGCGCGTTCTTTTTCGGTCAACGCTTCACGCACATTCACATCAGCCATTGTCCGTCACCTCCTCATTTGTCTGATAGGCTTCACTTATAAGTCTTCGTCTTTCGGCCTTATCCTCTTCGGATTCATAAATGGGGGCAGGAATTTCGAGCAGGTCAATTTCGCCTTTTTTCCACTTGCGTCTGTATTCCACTCGCAGCTCGTCACCCTCACGGAACTTACGCACGGGCGGATTTTTGAGGCACAGCACTGCGGCAATCACAGGAGGCACAAACAGCAGCATTGCGACTAAAAACAGCAGGCCGCATTTTGCTTCAACAAGTGCACCTGCACTCTCCCCTGCAGCCACAAGGGAAGCGCCGAGCACCCTGGTAAGCACCGCACCGACCATGCCGATTGCAGAAAAAGCAATCATCATAACCGAGGTCTTTTTGTTGCCTATAAAGCCGAGCGCAGCGGTGAGCAGAACCAGCACGGCAGCAGCGGTCATCACAAGATAACCGAAAATGC
>JAZOWJ010000114.1:0-17160 GCA_045659125.1 Acutalibacteraceae bacterium | reverse complement strand
CAGAATGCACAGCCGATGCAAGCGTCCATATCCGTAACGCCTGCCGGATGGTAGCCCTTGGCATTGATTTTGTCTGTCAGTAATGCAACGATCTTTTTCGGGCAAGCGCCGACACAAAGACCGCAGCCTTTACATCTTTCTTCATTGAATGTTACTTTTGCCATAGTCATTCTCCTTTTTTATTCCATCCCTGGCGCAGATACAGCGTAACGGGGAATAAATTAACGATTTTGTTTTCAAGCTCTTCGCAGAGCTCTTTTTTGCATGCGGTGAACGCAACAGGAAGACCGCTCTTTTCGGATAGTGTCTTTATGAAATCCATTGAGCCAAGCACATCTTCGGGGGTTGTTTCGTCGCCTAAATTTGCATTGTTGATAATCTTTGTAAAACGGAAGCCGAGCACAGACTCGATTTCTTCTTTTGCTTCCATGGCAAGCTCAACCGTTCTTGTCAAAGGTCTGAACGGATTCACAACCCAGAAGCAATCATAATTCTTTTCATTTAATATGGAATTACGGAATCGGCCGAGTGCAGCAGCACCGACATCATCACCGCCGAGATCGATGACGGCATATCGGTCCTTGTTGTCAAACATGGAGTACGCACTTGAGGGCATGGCAGGCATGTCCACATTTGTGTTTGCGTATTCGGATGCAATCATGCTGATTCCCTTTTTCTCCAGTGCACATCGTGCATCCTTGGAACGGAAATACGGATTGACAATGTCAAGGTCAGCACAAACAACATCATATCCGTCTTCCTTTATTTGCATTGCAAGGTTTATTGCAATGTTTGTTTTGCCGCTGCCGTAATGTCCTGCAACTATGTTAATGCGTTTGTAGTCCATTTTTTTTACAGCTTGTTTCTCTGAATCTTGCCGCTTGTGGTCTTGGGCAGAGATTCACGGAATTCAACGATTCTCGGATATTTGTAGGGAGCTGTGTGCGTCTTGACGTAGTTCTGAATTTCCTTCTTGAGCTCTTCAGAAGCCTGTGTGCCCTTTGTAAGAACGATGCAAGCCTTGACGATCTGTCCTCTTACCTCGTCGGGAGCAGCACAGACGCCGCATTCAAGAACATAGGGAAGCTCCATGATAACGCTTTCGATTTCGAACGGTCCGATGCGGTAGCCCGAGGACTTGATGACGTCGTCGCTTCTGCCTACATACCAGTAGAAGCCGTCTTCATCTCGCCATGCAACGTCACCTGTAAAGTACATGCCGTCGTGGTAAACCTCGTTGGTTTTGTCGGCATCCTCATAGTAGCCCATTGTCAGACCGCAGGGATAACCGAGCTTGGGTGTGCGGATAACAATATTACCTGCAACACCGACAGGGCAGGAAACACCATCGGCATCAACAATGTCCACATCATACAGCGGAACGGGCTTGCCCATAGAACCAATTTTGTGAGATTCTCCGACCTGGTTACCGATGATGAGGGTGGATTCACTCTGGCCGAAGCCTTCCATGATGCTCAGGCCTGTTTCGCGTTCAAACTGACGGAATACTTCGGGGTTGAGAGCTTCACCTGCCATGGATGCGTGCTGCACGGAAGAGAAATCGTACTTGGTCATGTCTTCCTTGATGAGCATTCTGTACATGGTGGCAGGGCTGCAGAATGTAGTGATTTTGTATTTTGCAAACAGGGGAAGAATATCGTGTGCATCGAAGCGGTTGAAGTCATAGACAAATACGGGAGCCTCGCACAGCCACTGACCGTACAGCTTACCCCACAGGCACTTTGCCCAGCCGGAATCGGCAATGGTCAGGTGCAGACCGTTGGGGTTGACATTGTGCCAGTATTTTGCGGTAATGAAGTGACCGAGCGGATACATGAAGTTGTGCATGGTCAGCTTCGGATTGCCGGAGGTGCCGGATGTGAAGAACATCAGCATCAGATCCTCACCGCAGGCAGCATCCTCGGGTCTGTCGAATTTGCCTGTGTACAGGGAATATTCATTGTCGAAATCATGCCAGCCCTCACGGCTTGCTCCGACAAGAATAAGATTCTTGACGCATTCACATTTTGCGGCTGCTCTTTCTGCATGTTCAGCGGTATCGCCGTCTGCAGTGCAAACAAGTGCATCAATATTTGCAGCCATGAAGCGGTATTCAAAGTCGTGCTCCTGCAGCATATTGGTTGCAGGAATTGCAACCGCGCCCAGCTTGTTGAGGGCCATCATGCAGAACCAGAACTGGTAGTGACGCTTGAGAACCAGCATAACCTTGTCGCCCTTCTTGATGCCTAAGGAGCGGAAGTAGTTAGCCGTCTGGTTGGATGCACGCCTGAGGTCAGAGAAGGTGAATCTGCGCTCTGTCTTGTTTTCGTCAAGATGCAGCAGTGCAAGATGATCGGGCTTTACACGAGCAAGCTCGTCGAGAATATCGAAGCCGAAGTTGAAGCTTTCGGTATTGCTGAATGAAATGGCTGTGCAGGTGCCTTTTTTGTTTTCGGTAGTGTGAATGTATTTTTCGCAAACAAGCGAATCTTTTTTAGCGGACTGAATAATGGTGTCCAGTGCTTTCTTTTCTTCGCTCTTTTCACCGGGGATGACGAATGCGATGAAGTTGCAATCCTCGCCGTCAACAGCAATCATACCGTGCGGTGTGGAACTGTCGAAGAAAATGGAGTCGCCTGCATGCAGAATTTCGGTGTGAGCACCGATTTGAATTTTCAGACAGCCGCTGAGGATGTAGTCAAATTCCTGACCGCCGTGTGTGGTTACATGAATCGGCTTATTCTGCAGCTCAGGCTGATATTCGTAGCGGGTCATGTAGGGAACTGCAATCTTGTTTTTGAATTGTGCGGCAAGATTCTTCATAAGAATGCCGGACTCGTTGATGGTTTCAAGGCCGCCGCCGTTTCTTGTGACAGTGTAAGAGGTCAGCTTGGGGGTGGTGCCTTCCAAAAGATTGGCGATTTCAAGATTAAAAGCGATTGCACATTTGTGCAGGAAGGTGAAGGGGAAGTCTGCTGCACCTGTTTCGTAAGAAACGTATTCGTCGGTGCTGACATCGGTCAGTTGAGCCATTTCGGCAACGGTCATGCCGCAAACTTCACGCATTTCACGGATACGTGCTGCGATTTCATTCAATTTGTTTCCGGTTGCAGTGTTCATTAGTTCCTCCTGACGGGGGGCGAATTTTTTGTGTGTGAAAAAAATAAACCGCCCCAGAAAATTGATTCTGAGACGAGAAAAATTCCCGCGGTACCACTCAAATTGCACCTTTCGATGCCGCTCTACGGCTCTGACAAGCCTTCCGCATTAACGCTGCGGTTACGGATGCTCTTACTGGGGATTCGTTCGGAGCACCTGCTCGGAAGTGACAGTCATTGAAAACATCCGTCGCAGACTTGCATCAACCGTCTGCTTTCTGAAGACATTTGCTTTCGACATTCTTCGTCATCACATTTGATATTCTTTTTTACATATATTAACACGCGTATATAAATTTGTCAATGAATATTTTAAACAAGATATTTGTCAAAATGAAAGATATTTTATTTGTTTTTAACATTGAATTATTGACAACATTGCGTCAATACTGTAAAATAGAAAAAAACCGCTTATGCGGAAACGGAGGAAATGGAAATGAACAATACGAATCCCTATGCAGGCACCAAAACTGAACAGAATCTCAGAGCTGCTTTTTCCGGTGAAAGCGAAGCCAGAAATAAGTATACCTATTTTGCAAGCGTAGCAAAAAAGGAAGGCTTTGAGCAGATTTCGGCTATCTTCCAGAAGACCGCTGATAACGAAAAGGAACACGCAAAAATGTGGTTCAAGGAGCTCAAGGGTATTGGCTGCACTGCAGAAAACCTGCTTTCTGCTGCCGAAGGTGAAAATTACGAATGGACCGACATGTATGCAACCTTCGTAAAGGAAGCTGAAGAAGAAGGCTTTACTGCCCTTGCTGCCAAATTCCGTGCAGTTGCTGCTGTTGAAAAGGAGCATGAGGATCGCTACCGTGCACTGCTTCACAATGTGGAAGCACAGGAGGTTTTTGCAAAGAGCACTGTTACCGTTTGGGAATGTCGTAACTGCGGTCACATCGCTGTCGGTATGAAGGCTCCCGAGGTTTGCCCCGTTTGTGCACATCCGCAGGCATACTTCGAAGTCAATGCAAAGAATTATTGATCCTGATTTGATGAAGCCGTCCGTTTTTGCGGACGGTTTTTTCTTGTAAAAAGAGCGAAACGGTGTTATAATCTGCTTGAGGTGATTGTATGAAGCACACGGTATTCAACGGCTGCGATCTGCTTGAGTCGAAGAAGGCAAAGGCATTGCTTGCGGGAAAGCGATTGGGACTTCTGACCAATGCTTCCGGCGTTACTCGTGACCTGCAGAAAACAAGTGTCAGGGTCTCGCAGTTGTATGCACTTTTTGCACTATTCAGTCCGGAACACGGACTTTCTGCCCTGCAGCAGGCCGGCGGCTTTGATGAGGATGTGTTTACCGATTCGCAGACGGGTGTGCCCGTTTATGATCTTTACGGCAAAAAAGACGGACTGCAGACTGCGCAAAAAGCATTGTCGGAAATTGATATGCTACTGTTTGATATTCAGGATATCGGAATCCGTTATTATACCTATCAATACACCATGCTTGATGCCATGCTTATGTGTGCCGAGATCGGCATTCCTTTTGTTGTGCTTGACCGTGTGAATCCTTTGGGTGGTGTATCTGTACAGGGCAATTGTCTTGAATCGGATTGTATTTCCGCGGTCGGCAGAGTGCCCGGGCAGCCCGTTGTCAGCGGCATGACAGCAGGAGAGCTTGCTTTATGGTATCAATCCTTGTTTTGCCCCTCTTTGCAGCTGCATATTCTGCGTTGTGACGGTTGGAAAAGGGAATATGATTTTAACGAAACCGACCTGTTGTTTGTTCCTCCATCACCGAATATGCCAACAATAGATACTGTATTTTTATACAGCGGAACATGTCTTTTTGAGAATACGAATATTTCCGAAGGGAGAGGTACAACCAAGCCCTTTGAGATGTTCGGAGCACCTTGGATGCATGCTGAGAATGTATTGGCAGAAATGCGAGCATTGCCCGAAAAATCCCGAAGATGCTTTGACGGACTTGTGTTCCGTCCGTGTGAATTCAAGCCGACCTTCAGTGATTACAAGGACGAGATTTGCAAAGGAATACAACTGCATATCCGTGATAAGAGGAATGTGAATATGTATGCAACAACATTGTATCTTTTTGAAGCTATCCGCAGGGTGCATGGGCAGGAATTTGTGCTTGATGACAAAATTGCATTCCTTGCGGGAACAAGGCGAATTTTATCACCCGATTTCAATGTGTCTGCATTTCTTGAAGAGCAGGAACAACGGTTGCATGAATTTAAAAAAATGCGTCAGCAATTCCTTTTGTATTAAAAGCAACATTTTGCACCAAAATGTTTAACATAAAGATTAACAGTTGAAATTAACTTTTTTTTGCGTTATAATAAAAAAGATAATATTTAGTATCAAACGGAGGACAGTATGAGAAACATTAAAGTAATCAATGACAATTGGCTTTTTTCAAAAGAAGCCAAATCCGTTCCCGCATCCGTTCCCACCGATTGGGAACAAAAGAATCTGCCCTATACATGGAATGAAAAAGACGGTCAGGACGGCGGTAATGATTATTACAGAGGTGTCTGCTATTTTGCAAAAACACTTGCAAAGTCCGACTTCCCCGAGGGCGAAGTATTCTATCTTCAGTTTGACGGTGTCAATTCCTCGAGTGAAATTTTCTTCAACGGCAAAAGCCTTGTAAAGCACGATGGCGGTTATTCCACCTTCCGAGCAAAGGTTGAAGACATCAAGGATGAAAATCTGCTGGTTGTCAAGGTTGATAACACTGCAAATGACCGTGTTTATCCGCAGATGGCTGACTTTACCTTCTACGGCGGTATCTACCGTGATGTCAGCATCATTGCTGTCAATGAAAAGCATTTTGATCTTGATTATTACGGCGCACCCGGTATGCAGGTAACACCCGAAATCAAGGGAAATGATGCCATTGTCAAAGCAAAGGCATTCTGCAACGGAAAGGTCCGTTTTGATATCATTGACAACGGGGAAGTCATCCTTACGGCATTTGCAGAGGATGATGAGCATCCCGAAGCAGAACTCAAAATCGAAAATGTGCACCTGTGGCACGGAACCATCGATCCTTATCTTTACACCATGCGTGCAACACTGCTTGACGGCGAAAGGGAAGTCGATTGCATTTCCACCCGCTTCGGCTGCCGTTCTTACAAGGTTGATCCCGAAAAGGGCTTTATTCTCAACGGCAAGGAATATCCGCTGCGCGGTGTGTCCCGTCATCAGGACAGACCCGGTATCGGTAACGCACTTCTGCCCGAGCATCACAAGGCAGATATGGAGCTCATTAAGGAAGTCGGCGCCAACACCATCCGCCTTGCACACTATCAGCATTCGCAGGTTTTCTATGACCTTTGCGATGAATACGGTATGGTTATCTGGGCAGAAATTCCTTATATCTCCAAGCATATGCCCAACGGTTATGAAAACACCAAATCACAGATGAAAGAACTCATTGCGCAGAACTACAACCATGCATCCATCTGCTTCTGGGGCCTTTCCAATGAAATTTCCATCGGCGGTGCTGCTGACGAAAGCCTCATCAATAACCACAAGATGCTCAACGAGCTCTGCCACAAAATGGACAAGACACGTCCGACCACCATTGCTGCCGTTTCTGTTTGCGGTATTGATGAAGAATATGTTCACATTTCCGACATTGTTTCCTATAACCACTACTTCGGCTGGTACGGCGGTACAACTGAAATGAACGGCCCGTGGTTTGATAACTTCCATGCAAAATATCCCAATCGCCCCATCGGTCTGAGTGAATACGGTTGTGAAGCACTCAATTGGCATACCTCCAATCCCACACAGGGCGACTACACAGAAGAATATCAGGCCTTCTATCATGAAGAGCTCATCAAGCAGATTGCAGACAGACCCTACATCTGGGCAACGCATGTCTGGAATATGTTTGACTTTGCAGCCGACGCACGCAGCGAGGGCGGTGAAGACGGCATGAACCACAAGGGACTTGTCACCTTCGACAGACAGTACAAGAAGGACTCCTTCTATGCATACAAGGCATGGCTCAATCCCGAACCCATGGTTCATATCTGCTCCAAGCGTTACATTGACCGTGTTGAGGATGTAACCAAGGTTACCGTTTATTCCAACTGTGAAGAAGTCGAGCTGTTTGCAAACGGTGTTTCCGTCGGCAAGCAGAAGAAGGGTAAATATCCGTTCTTCTATTTCGATGTCAAGAATGTCGGTGAAACCACTCTCAAGGCTGTTGCAGGTGATCTTTCCGATGAAAGCACCATTCGCAAGGTTGACACCCCGAATGAGGATTATATCCTCAAAGAAGAAGGCGATGTTATCAACTGGTTTGATATCACCGTAAAAGACGGTTATCTTTGCATCAATGACACCATCGGTGAAATCGCTGCAAGCGCAAAGGGAAAGATGGTTCTCGTGTCTGTTGTGCTGATGCTTGCAAAGAAAATGAAGAAAAAAAAGGGCAACGGTGGCGGTGAAGTTGCAGGCTTCTCGCTGAGCGGTATCAAGGTCAGCAAGAGCATGCTCAGTGGTCTGTGGCAGATGCTTGCCGGCTTCTCCATCAAGCGTGCAAGCTCCATGGCAAAGGGTCTGTTTACAAGAGAAGAGCTGCTTTCTCTTAATGCAAAGCTCAATAAAATCAAGAAGAAATAAGCATAATTTTTCTGCCGCGGTTTCGTCTGCGGCAGTTTTTTTTGCATAAAAAACCGCTGTGCGGATATTTTCCGTACAGCGATAACTTGTGTTATATTTATTAACCGAGATCTCTGATGTCTGTCAGTTCAATCTGCATGGAGTCTGCCTTGTCGAATTCAAGAACGGTGATTTCGTTCTTGCCTTCTTTGAGCAGGCCGCCGGGGATAAACAGTGTTTTCTGCGGACCTGCATCATTCCAATATCTGCCGATATTGAAACCGTTGACCCAGACAATACCCTTGTGCAGTCCGTCGCCTCTGAAATAGGTGTCGGCAGGTGCGGCAATATCAATGTAACCACGCAGAACGGTCGGTTCGTTTTCGGTCATTGCGGCAACCGGGCTGAGCTGTGCCTTGGAGATGTTATCGAGTTCCATGCACACAATTTCCCAACCGAACTGGAACTGCTGACCGACGGCAATATCCTGTGAAATGCCCTTTCTGTCAACAAGCCACGGACCGTAGTTGGTTCTGCCCATTGCTTCAACCATGATTTCAAGGGTGTTTTCTTCCTTGTCAAAGTCAAGCCTTGAGGTTGCATTTGCATCATTGCGCCAAACAGTTTCCTGATATTCATTGTTGATCCAGACATGTGCTCTGTCATGCACATCACGCATGAAAACGGGATGCGTGCCGACCTTTGCAACCTTGGTCTTGTAATAAATGACACCAAAATTCTGTCCGAGATCCTCCATGGATTTGACGGAGGGGGAAATATGCTTCACACCGAGACAATCCAGCTGTGAACGCAGGGGAGCAGATTCCGTAAACTGCACCTTGCCGAAATTGACGGGAGGTACATCGGGCTCAAATGTGACATCGCTCTTGATTCCCATATCCTCAAGCACCTTTTTGCAGGCAAGATATTTGTCGGTGATGTAGCCTTCCTCACTCAGCAGGCAGTCATAGTCATAGCTTGTTACAGTAGGCTCATACTGCATATAATTCGGGCAGTTTGCACCTGCGGTGAAACCGAAGTTTGTACCGCCGTGGAACATATAGAAGTTGACGGAAGCGCCCATATCAAGCATTTCCTTGAAGCATTCTGCAGTATCATCATCGGTACGGGTGTGATGTTCTTCAAACCAATGGTCAAACCATCCGTTCCAGAATTCCGTGCACATAAGAGGTTTTGTCGGCTGATAGCGGCGCAGACATTCAAAACGGGGCTTCGGATTGGAACCGAAATTGACGGTTTTGAACACTTCAGGCAGAGTGCCGCCGGTGAGCATCAGATCGCAGTCACCGTCGGAGGTGAACAGCGGCACTTCAATGCCGTTTTCACGCATCTTGTCAGCAAGGAAATTGAGATAAACCTTGTCATTGCCGTAGCTGCCGTATTCGTTTTCAATCTGCATGGCAATCACGGGACCGCCCTTTGTGCACTGAAAACGTGCAATGCGCGGAATGAGCTCGTCGTAATATCTGCCAACCTTTTCAAGGAAAACAGGATCAGAGCAACGCAGTGCGCAGTTGTATTTCAGCAGCCAGGCAGGAAGTCCGCCGAATTCCCATTCGGCACAGATATAAGGACTCGGACGCACAATGGCTTTCAAGCCAAGGCTGTGTGCAATTTCGAGGAATTTTTCAATATCAAGAATACCCGAAAAATCAAATTCATTTTCGTGCAGCTCATGAAGATTCCAAGGTACATAGGTTTCCACCGTGTTCAGACCGCAGGCGGCAAGCTTGCGCAATCTGTTTTCCCAATACTGCGGGAGAATGCGGAAATAATGGATTGCACCCGACAAAATCTGCATGGGCTCGTTGTCAAAATAAAAAGCATCATCTCTGATTTCAAATACAGCCATAATACCCTCCGTGTATTTTAATTGGATGAAATAATAATAACACAATTGAATGCTGTTTACAAGATATTTTCTTCTTCGATTTCCACTTCGTGAAAAAACATAATAAAAAAAGAATTGACATACCCTGAAAAAAAGAAGTATAATGCAACCGTGAATTTGTGAGGTGTGTAAATATGAGAATAGTGCTTTCTTTTATTCTTTTGTTAAGTTTTATTTTTGCTTTTGCCGGATGTGCGGTTGAAACTGCAGCGCCGACCGAGCCGACAACACAGCAAGTGATTGCTGAGACCCAAAAAGACCCGTCTGTGATTGTTGCTGCAGAAACAGAAAAGCTGTACCCTTGTGAGCAGTGCGGTGCGAATTGTACATATTACACGGGCACCTTCCGTTGTCCTGCTGTTAACCGGAGCAGTGAGGATGCAAAAGCCATCAACACGGCAATTGAAGAGGAATATAATAAATATCTTGCTTATGCAAATGCAGAAGACACCGCAGGACTTGCATACGGATTTGATTTTTCGGTTTATGCGGATGAAAAATATGCGGTCATCCGCACATCCGTTGCAACCGTTATGCTGCATTCCGGAGGAGCATATTCTTATTCGGTTTATTATTATGACCTTGAAAATGACTGTATGGCAGAAGCCGGTGATGTTTTTGCACATTTTGAGTTAGATGCACAGATCATTGCTGCCTATGTGCGTGTGCTGCTTGCCGAAGACGGCGGTTATTCCGAAGCGCAAGTTGAATCTGTCAACGAAAGCTGCATTGATATTTATCCCTTTCAGGATGCCTATTATGTGAAAGCCATCAATGAACTGGTCAGATTTGAAGCCGTAATCAAGGGCTCTGATCTCAACAGTCGTGCAGAAGCCATTGCATCTCAGACTGCAACCGAAGTGGCTGCAAGTGAAGAAGCCACAATCGAGCAGGATATAATTTACGCAGATTATGAATAAGAAAAAAGCGAAAAGTCCTTGCGGATTTTTCGCTTCATTTTTTTTATGCAAAAAGAAAACGGGCACTCATAAGAGTGTCCGTTTGCTCATTCGACAGCGTTTTACGCAATTGCTTCCGATGCGAATTCTTCTTCGCAGGAGCAGGAAACGTAATTTTCTTCCGAAGTGTTCTGGTTCTTTTTGATTACCTTCGTCACAATGACATAAATAGCAGCAATAGCAGCAGCAATGGCAAGTACGATAGCAACAATTTTAAGAGCTTTTTTCATATTTAATAACCGTCCTTTCAGAAAAATATGTTGAACGCCGTGCGCAACCGGAATGCATTAAAAGTCTTAGCCGTTGAGCTTCTTGGCAAGAGCAGACTTTTTGCGTGCTGCGTTGTTCTTGTGGATGAGACCCTTGGCAGCAGCCTGGTCAACCTTCTTGATAGCAGCAACAACAACAGCTTCCTTGTCAGCAGCGTTGGTTTCGATAGCAACGTTTGCTTTCTTGAGAGCAGTCTTGAGCGCAGAGTTAGCGGACTTGTTACGAGCCTGCTTGGTCTTGTTAACAAGAACACGCTTTTTTGCGGACTTAATGTTGGGCATCTGAATTGCACCTCCTTACTGATTACACTTGTTTTATACCTGATAATGTTACCACGAATGAATCAAAAATGCAATACCTTTTTTTTCGAAATTTATAAATTTTTTGCATATAAATTGTGCACTTGACCAAAATTTATGCAGAAAGGGGAGAATTGCATGCTGTTCAGGACGGATCTTGCACTTGAACGTGCACAAATCATCGGAGCAACGAATCTCGAGGGGGTCAGTCAACGCACATACGAAATTTGTTCAACCAATGTCACCGAAATAAAAGTGCTTGATGAAGCAGGCGAAAAAACAATCGGAAAACCGATCGGTACGTATATAACTGTAGATGTGCCGGCTTTTACCGTAAGCCGTGAATTAACAGACGGCAGGCTGAATGCCTTGGTGCACGTGCTTCGTGAGCTTCTTCCTGATGAAGGGTTGGTGTTGGTTGCGGGTCTTGGCAATACGGCCATTACACCGGATGCGCTGGGACCGAAATGTGCGGATCTTGTTTTCGCAACCCGTCATATTGAGGATAGCCTGCAAAGGCAGATCGGGCTCGGAAAATTGCGCCCCGTAGCAGCATTGAATCCGGGTGTGCTTGGATGTACCGGTATTGAAGCCGCAGAGATTATAACCGCTGTTGCTCAAAAAATCAACCCCTGTGCGGTGATTTCTGTGGATGCGCTTGCTGCAAAAAGTGTAAATCGCCTGGCACGCACGGTGCAGATCAGTGATGCCGGCATATCTCCCGGCTCGGGTGTCGGAAATCATCGCAGGGAGATCAGTCGGAAAACAATCGGTGTACCCGTCATAGCCCTCGGTGTGCCAACGGTTGTGGATGCCTGCAGTCTTGCACAGGATGTAACAGGTGTGCAGCTGCAGGGCAAGTCTGCATTTGCAAACATGATGGTATCACCTCGTGAAATTGATACGGTTACGAATTCTGCAGCAAAGCTGCTTTCGCTTGCTATTAACTGTGCCTTGCAGGAAAATCTGACCGCAGAGGACTTGCTGTCGATTGTCTGATGCATATTTTGACGAATGCGGAATATATATTAAGCAAAGGGGGACAGGGTATGTTTGCCAAGGAGGAAAAATATACACGGCGTATTTTCGGACTTTGTTATTTCTGCTTCGGCCTGCTGCTGCTTTTCGGTGCAGTGAAATTTATGTGCTCAGATGTACCCATGCGCTTATTGCAGACGGTTTTTCCGATTGCCGACCAAGCCGAACCCTCAGTGCAAAAAGAACAAAATATTGAAGTGCAGGCGACAGAAGAGAAAACGACAGCTTCCTATGAAACACCTGATGACGTGGCGCAGATGGAGGCGGAATACCTTGCTGTTTTTGCAATGCAGGAAGAGGACGGTGATGTGCTTGCAGATGATTTCAGTACATCGGGGGCCACTGATTTTGTCCGCAATGCCGTCATTCGCAATGCAACCGCATCAAAACAGCCTGATTTTGAAAATCTGATGAAACTCGGCGCCGATTTGCAGGTGAATCAAACACAGGAGCCTCTGGTGCTGGTTTACCACACACATACAAGTGAAAGCTATCTGTTGTCCGATAACGGCGGCTTCTGGACTGCATACGAAACCCGAAGTGATGCAAGTGACCGAAATATGATTCGTATCGGTGCGGAAATCTGCTCTGTTCTCGAAGATGCAGGAATCGGTGTGATTCATGACACAACTGTGTATGACACACAGTATAACGGTGCATATGCCCGATCACGTGAAGGGATTGAGGC
Organism: Acutalibacteraceae bacterium; assembly: GCA_045659125.1. GTDB lineage: Bacteria > Bacillota > Clostridia > Oscillospirales > Acutalibacteraceae > RUG806. Next base: position 4,255 of record JAZOWJ010000114.1, on the reverse strand, counting down.
AATTCTTGCCGAAAATCCGTCTGTTCAGATTGTGTTGGATGTTCATCGCGATGCTTTTTATTATTCTGACACAAGCCGCGGAAAGCCCGTAGCGGAAATAGACGGTAAAAAAGCCGCACAGGTAATGATTATTTCAGGTACAGAAGAAGGACAAATTACGGATTTTCCCGATTGGGAATACAATCTTCGTTTTGCATTGGAATTGCAGGATACTGCAAACAGTATGTTTGAAGGGCTTATGCGTCCGCTTTATTTCTGTCAACGAAAATATAATATGGATATTGCAAAAAATGCATTGCTTCTTGAAATCGGAACAGATGCCAATACACTCGATGAAGCATTGTATGCAGCACATCTTTGTGCAAAAGCTCTTGTGGAGGTAGTTGAAAATCACAAGTGAATCTTGCAAAATTGCGACAGGTATGCTATAGTATATAAAAAATAATTCGGAGGTATTTTTATTATGGCATTACCTGTCGCTTTACAGTTATATTCCGTGCGAAATGAAATGGAAAAGGATTTTGAAGGCACCATCCGCAAGGTGGCATCCATTGGTTATCAGGGTGTGGAATTTGCAGGTCTGTTCGGTCATACCGCACAGCAGGTAAAAGACATCTGTGCTGCAGCCGGTGTTGAGCCTGTTTCTGCTCATGTTCCGCTTGACGAGCTGCTTGCAGACACCGAGGGCACCGTTGCTAAATACAAGGAAATCGGATGTCGTTTTATTGTTATCCCTTATCTTCCCGAGGAACGCAGACCCGGCTTTGCGGATTTTGAAAAGACCCTGGAGGAAATGAAGGCCATTGGCGAGGAATGCAAAAAGCAGGACCTTCTGATGCTTTATCACAACCATGATTTTGAGTTTGTCAAGCTTGGTGAAAAGTACGGCCTTGATGTTATGTACGAAACCATCAGTGCAGACCTTCTTGCAACAGAGCTTGATACCTGCTGGGTCAATGTCGGCGGTGAAGTTCCTGCTGAATATGTGCTGAAGTACACAGGCAGAGCACCTGTTGTTCACCTGAAGGATTTTGTTATGCAGGGTAAGGAAAAGCCGCAGAAGCTGTATGCTCTTATCGGTATTGATGACGATGAGGAGCAGGCAAGTGAAGAAGCCTTCAGCTTCAAGCCCGTCGGCAGTGGTGTGCAGGACATGCCTGCCATTCTTGCTGCTGCTGAAAAAGCAGGTGCACAGTGGGTTGTTGTTGAGCAGGATCAGCCCGATAAAGGCCATGAAGAGCTGCAGTGTGCAGAAATCAGCCGTGCTTTCCTGAAGAAGCTCGGCTGGTGATGAATGTATTGATACTCAACGCATCACCCCGTAAAAACGGCAACACGGTGATGCTTCTTGATGCCTTCAGGGAAGGTCTTGCAGAGAATGCTGATGTTGTGCAGATGAATTTGTATGACCTGCAGCCAAAGCCGTGCTTTGCTTGTAATGCGTGTCAGACTGCGGATCAATGCAGCTTATCGGATCTCGATGTGCTGGATCAGCATTTGCGGAAAGCGGATGTGCTTGTATGGGCAGTTCCGGTTTATAATTATTCCGTCCCTGCCCCTGCGAAGGCTGTACTTGATCGTTTTCAGCGCTACTACGAAGCGATAGAGGTGCGCAAGGAAAAGCCTTTTGCAAACGCACAGCGCCCCTGTGTTTTACTTTTGAATGCAGGTCGGTCAGGCTTGCACAGTGTCGAAATCATTCAGAAGCAAATTCAGACTGCTTGCAGATATACAGGCTTTGTTTTGAAGCAGACTGTATTTGCTGCAAATACGGACAAGCATGCAGTTTCGTCCGATATTTTGTCAGCTGCTAATGAAGCCGCAAAACGGCTAAATTGATTTACATATCAGGAGAATAAAAAAATGTTAAGGTTCATTATTGCTTTTATTGTGTGCAAGGCAACCTATACAGGTCTGCGTTTGCTCGGCAGACGTGCTTCGCACACACCCGGCAGAATTGCTTTACACATCTGCCCCGACTATATCCGCTATCTTAAAAAGCCCAAGCACATTCTTTGTGTAACAGGTACCAATGGAAAATCCACCGTCTGCAACCTGCTTGAAGATGCACTTCGTACCAACGGCTACACGGTGCTTGACAACAAGTTCGGCTCCAACACCGAAAACGGCATAGCTGTTACAATGACCCGTGGTGTCAGTATTTTCAATCGCTGTAAGTATGATGACTGTGTTCTTGAGGTTGACGAACGCAGCTCTACCCGCATTTTCAGAAATATCCATCCCGATTATCTTATTGTGGTGGATTTGTTCCGCGATTCCTGCAAGCGCAATGCACACCCTGATTTTATTTCTGATATTATCACCAATGCCGTCCCTGATGACACGGTGCTGATTCTCAATGCCGATGATGTTATCGGTTCGCGTGTTCGCATTGACGGCAACAATCGCCGCATCCACTTCAATGTGCTTCCGTTGGAAGGCGAATCAGCAGGAGAGCCCAATATCATCAACGATGCGGGCTATTGCCCCGTCTGCGGTGGTGTTCCCGAATTTACCTTCCGTCGTTATCACCACATCGGTCACTTCCGTTGTCCTTCCTGCGGTCTGCAGAATCCGAAATCCGATCATGTTGTGACAGGTATCAATGCGCAGAAAAATGAGCTGTATGCCGAGCACAACGGAAAGGCCTTTACCTATCCCTTGATTCAGGCAAGCACATTCAATGTTTATAATGAAATTGCGGCTATCTCGCTTCTGCTTGAACTCGGTCTTACTCCTGAACAGATTGCAAAATCTCTCAAGAATATCAAGGTTACGGATTCCCGTTACTATGAAAAACAGATCGGGGAAGTCAAATTTATCAGCCATGTTGTCAAAGGTTTGAATCCCGTTGCTTTCTCTGTTGTCAGCAACTATGTCAAGCAGATTGAAGGCGACAAGTCTGTATTTATGTTCCTTGATGACAATGTGGAAATCAAGGTCGGCTGCGAAAATCTGACATGGTATTATGAAGCAGACCTTGAACGCCTTGCGGATGACTCCGTTAAGCATATCTATATCTCCGGTTTCCGTGCGGAGGATATGAAATACCGTCTTCTGCTGGCCGGTGTGCCCGAAGACCGCATGACCACCTTCCATGAACCGTTTGATATCGTCAATATCGCAGATTTCAGCAAGGCCCCCACCTTTATCATGCTGTTCGAATTGTATCTTTATGATGAACAAATGAAGCTGCGCAAACAACTGGAAGAAAAAATTGAAGCATTCGGGAGGGAAAGCAAATGAAGGTAGAAATCCTTTATGAAAAGGCATATCTTTATGGCGATGAATTCAATGCCGAATATCTGCGTCGTTGCCTGCCCGATGCCGAATTTATCTGCACTGATTTGCAGGACAAGCCCTATTTTGCAGACAATATCCCCGATATCATCTATATGGGGGCCACAACCGAACGCAATCAGCTTCGCATCATCGATGCCTTGATGCCCTATAAGAATCGTCTGGCACAGCTTATTGATGACGGTGTTCATATTCTGTTTACGGGCAACAGTGTCGATGTGCTCGGCGAATACATCCATGTGCTCGAGGTTGACAACAAAACTGAAAAAACATACAAAGCCCTCGGTCTTTTCCCGTGTCATGCGGACCTTGTGATGAACAAGCGTTTCTTCTGCAGCATTCTCGGCAACGGCTGCGGCAGCGATATCATCGGCTTTAAAACCCAGTTTGGTCACACTTATGACCTGCCCGAGGAATACGGCTTCATCACCGTAGAGCGCGGCACAGGTATCTGTCCCGGTGCAAAGCTCGAAGGTATTCACAAAAACAATCTGTATGCCACTTATATCATCGGTCCTCTGCTTGTTATGAATCCGAAATTTACAAGATTCTTCCTTGAAAGTGCAGGGGGAGATGTAAAAATCCCCTTTGAGGATGTCGCACTGAAGGCATACGAAATCCGTCTTGCCGAATTCAAGGATCCCAAGCGCACAGGTATCGGTTAAGAAATTATAAAAAAGCTGACTTTTCATTTGCATGAGAAGTCAGTTTTTTGCTTGTTATTCGGTTTTTGCTGCAAGAAATTCATCAAGCAGCCTTGCTGCTTCGCCAACCAATTCCGGGCAAGGTCTTTTCTGGTAAAAGCCCTGTGTGCGGGGAGTCGGGGTTGGATCTGCGTTTTCTTTGTCTGCAAGACCCAATAAGTCCTTGCAGATATAAGAGCCGTTCTTTTCGGCAAATTGCTTCATTAAATCCTGCACTGCAGCATACTGTTCTTTTTTTGCAGTATCGTCCG